>JBBQIG010000501.1:0-4477 GCA_038324715.1 Anaerolineae bacterium
ACCTGCGCTGGCCTTAGCACGGAGGATGGTCGCAAATGCCTCTTCACTCGCTTCATTAAAGCTTGCGCCCTGCGCCCCATGCGTATGAATATCCACTAACCCAGGTGAAATCAAACGCCCTCCCACATCAACACGTGGCAAGTCACCAGGCAGTTCATCAAGCGCGCAAATTGAGCGAATGAGACCATCCGCAATATAGAGAGCCTGTCCATGCACCAGTCGGTCTGGCAGAACGAGGATGCCATTCACCAGCGCAACAGGAGACGATGGCGGAACTGTTTGCATATTCCAGCCCCACAGTCAAGAGGAAAAGAGAGGAAAATTTCGATCCAACAACGGCTTCGCAGCAGAAAGAACAGAATTGCGATCTCTCTGCCACAAAGCCGCACATACGCTCACCCTACCAAAGTGCTGCTTGCGCTACATCCGAAGCTTCATCCAGGCGGCGGCGCAACTCAGGATCCAGCTTCCAGCCCACGCCACCAAGATTATCGTCCAGTTGCTCCTGTGTATCGCTACCCGTAATGGCAACAGTCACCTCAGAATGATCCAGCACCCAGGCAAGCGCCACCTGCGCTGGACTCTTGCCTAGCTCCTGTGCAACCTCAAAGACCGTAGCGATCACACGTCCGGTCGTGCCTTCCATCAGTCGGTTATAGCGCGCACTGTCCCGCTTCGCCCACAGCGTATCTGCGGGCGGCGGCGTATCCGGGCGATAGAGTCCACTCAATAGCCCAACGCCCAAAGGACTATACGCCATCATGCCCAGCCCCTGATTGCGGATTAGCCCGAAAAGCTCCTGCTCCGGGGTACGCTGCAAAAGGCTATACTGATTCTGCACACACATAAACGGTGTGCCATGATGAACGTCAGCAAACCATTGCCCATGACAGACCTGCCACGCCGCAAAGTTACAACAGCCTACATAGCGCGATTTTCCTGCACGCACCACGTCGTCTAGCGCACGCATTGTTTCGTCAAGCGGCGTACTATTGTCATATACATGCACCAAGTAGACATCCAAATGATCCGTTCCAAGATTCTTCAATGAACGGTCGATCTCACGCAAAATGTGTACCCGTGACAAGCCAGAATCATTTGGCCCCGGCCCCACACGACTTGCAACCTTGCTCGTAATCACCACATCATCGCGCCGCCCCTGAATGGCGCGTCCCAAAATTCGCTCTGAACCGCCAACATTCGCATGAATGTCCATCGGGGAATAGACATTCGCGCAGTCAATCAAATTAATTCCCGACTCCAACGCATGTTCAATCATGTGCTGTGCCGCAGCTTCGTCAGCTTGCCCGCGTAATCCAAGACCCAACGCGAGGCGGCTTACCTTTAAGCCTGAAGCGCCGAAGTTTATGTAATCCAAGGGAGTCATCCTTTTCCAGATGTATGCCCAGAAATTACCTAGACATAGTTCGATATTGTAAAGGAAATTGTAAAAGAGTTAATAAGGAGAAGAGATAGGTACTGTAAAGTGAACTTTAAAAACAAGAAACAACAAAGAACACGATCAAAAGAGGACAGCACGAATCTATGCGCTTCAGCACAGTGTACAGAAAAGTCCTCTACTTAACAAACGAAATCTAAATGCAAAACTCGATTGAGTCGCAACAGCACTCAATCCCTCGGTCGGCTAGAAGCGCTCGGACTAAACTCCTCATGACGTCTGTGCAATCCTGGTAAGGTAAGCGCAATCAGCCCCAGCAGCACTGCTGCCACGCCAGCCTGAAGACCAACCGCAGCCGGTGCACCAAACGTCTCTGCCAACGCGCCAGTTTGTAGCTTGCCCACAGGATCGGAACCAATCGCAAGAACCAGTATCCCCATCGTTCGGCTACGCATCTCATCACTTGCCGCCAACAACACGATAGAACTCTGCATAATGCCAAAACAGGCTTGTCCCACGCCAGCAATCAGCAGCATCACCCAAGAGAGGCCATAAATCGAAGATTGGCTAAAGGCCAGAAGCGCCAGCGCCATTCCAAAAGTTCCACCCGTAAAGATCAATCCATTCGTGAGATAGCGACGCATATAGCCAACGCCAAACAATCCCAAAAATGAACCGATACCCGTGGCGGCACTCAATAGACCCAACCCCACTGGCCCTTGCAGCAACACATCGCGTGCAAAGACGGGCAGGAGTGTCATGTATGGCACCATCAACATGTTCAAAACCACCGTAATCAGAATCACACCCAAGAGAGCCTGGTTGCTACCCACATAGCGCAAACTCTGCCCGAAAGAAGCCCATGGTGAAAGCGTTGCATTCCGATTGATTTGTGGAATATCCTGTTTCGAAAGCTGGCATACAGAGATCAATGCCAGCCCAGACAAAAGCGTCATTGCCACTAAACAACCCAAAGGCCCCGTTGACGCCACCAATGAACCTGCCAGGAACGGTCCAAACATGCGCGATATCCCCTGGACAAAATTCTCCAGTAGCAGTGCCTCGACCGTTTGTTGTTTGCCGACCAAATCAGGCAAAAGCGCCCGACGTGCAGGCCAATCCAGCGCCCATGACGCCCCCAAAATCAGCGACGTCAATGCCAGATGCCAGATCTGTAGCCCGCCCAGCACGATCAGCAGGGCTAACAGCGCATAGATTGTAAAGTTTGTCGCTTGTGCTGTAATGATCACACGACGGCGACCCACTCGATCTGAGACTCCGCCAGCAACAAAGCCAAGGAGAAGGAAGGGCAATGAACGGCAAAAGCCAACAATCGCCACCATCCACGGCGAGTTGGTCATCTCCAAGACCAACCACCCAACGACCAACGTCTCCATGAAAATCACCATCCACCACAGGGCATTGCTGACCACTAACTGGCGGAAATCGAGATTACGCAATGGATTCAGAATCCCGTTGCGCATGCTTTGTACCACAGAATGCGCCGACATCATTGTCAAGCCTGTCCTCAAGAAAAAGGGTTAGCTATTTTGCTAAGGCTTCACCGCATACTTACAACCAGTTGCATGTACACAGCACAACTTGATGAGCCAAACACGGTTTTGCTAGACCAGCAACTTAACACAAACAGGTGATGGAATCGCGGCGCTATAGGGCGTATCTTCTAGCGCTCCCGTCTTCGCATCAATGTTGAACACATAGATATCATCGCTATTCTGGTTCGCCGCAATCAAGAACTTCCCAGCGGGATCCAGAGCAAAATTACGTGGATACTGCCCCTTGGTCGATGTATATCCAGCAGGAATTAAATCTCCACTATCCCGCTCAATCTTAAAAACAGCAATAGAATCATGCCCGCGATTAGAGACATAGACATACTTGCCTGACGGATGAACGTGGACATCAGCTATCCAACTTTTTTCATCCGTCGTATCGTAATAGTTATCGGGTAGGGTCGATAGCGTGTTGATCTCATGCAGCGTCCCTCGCGTCGCATCAAACTTGTAGGCAATAACGGTTGAATCCAACTCATTGCCAACATAGACAAACTCCTGAGAAGGGTGAAAATCCAAGTGGCGAGGCCCCGCACCCGATTTCGTACGTGCCCACGGCTGTGCCAAGTTTGGCTCGAGTTTGCCTTGCTCGGCATCAAACGCATAGATCATAATCTTATCTGTACCCAGGTCTGGCGCCAGCGCAAACTGGTTGCTGGCATCCAGATTGATCGAGTGCGGGTGCGGTTCCTGTTGCCGTTGAGGGTTCACGCTTGAGCCTTCGTGTTGCACGTAATCAGTCGAAGGCCCCAAATTGCCATCTTCGAGAATGGGGAGTACACAAATACCGCCACTGCCGTAATTGGTTGTCAACACAAACTTCCCTGTAGCATCCACAACCAAATGAGCAGGCCCACTTCCCAATGAAGGTTGACGGTTGTGCGCCATCAGCGTGCCGCTCTCACTCTCAATCCGAAAGGCTGCAATGCCCCCGGCTGGTTTGCCATCTACACGCTCCCCCAGTTCAGTCACCGAGTAGAGAAACTGTTTATTCGGGTGAATTGCGAGAAAAGATGGATTCGTAACCCCTGTTGCTGTTTCAACAAAGGTAATCTCGCCAGTGGATGCGTTGAAGCGGCAAACTTGAATCCCCGCACCCACGCCAACCACAGCCGATTCGCGCCGCGTATAAGTCCCCACATACATTGTCAACTCATCAGTTTGCGCTGCTGCCATGCTTTCCTCCACAGTTTCTTGTGTAAACAAATTATTCAACTATCAATATTGCTGTTGGCTAATTGACTCAGTGCGGATTCACGCAGATGCACTTGATTGGCTTCAGTTAAAATCTCTACTCTCGTGGAAGATCTTTTGGCCAAATAAACCGCCCATCCGCACCTGACTCCAATGGCACAACCACAGCAACAGCCGAAAGCGGGATTGGGCCATAGACATGTGGAAAGACATCCTGGTCAAATGGATCCCCAACACCCGTAGGTCCTTCATTGACCAGCCACGGAGAGACGCCCGCCTCATCAATTCCCAAAACCAAAAGGTCACTCAC
>JBBQIG010000502.1:0-4475 GCA_038324715.1 Anaerolineae bacterium
AACATTTTGTTCAGGCGATGCGAGTCGCCGCAGCCGTCAAATGGTATGAAGTAGAAATGATCTCTCAAGCAAAAGCGGCAGAAATTGCCGGTCTTTCACGCGCAGAGTTTCTAGATGAGTTGAAACGATATGGCGTAAGCCCTTTTCAAGTTGACACAGAAGAGTTAATTGAGGAAGTCAACGGTGACTGAATGTTGGGTGGTGAATGCTTTGCCCTTGATCGTACTCTGCTCGATTCATCACGAACACCTACTATTGCAGTTGGCAGATGAAATCCTTGTCCCCTCAGCAGTTGCCCGAGAGATAGACCTTGGTCCAAAAGAAGATAGGGCTAAACAACTTTTGGCTAAATCTTACCTACAGATCATAGAAACTCCACCTCCGCCTGCCGAACTTCATGCGTGGGATTTGGGACTGGGAGAGACAGCAGTTCTTGCTTATGCCATAGCCAACCCAGATTGGACGGTCATTTTGGATGATGGCGCAGCACGTCGATGCGCACAGACCTTTTCAATTGCCATGAAAGGCACCCTCGGCATTGTGATCTTGGCACGAAAGCATGGTCTAGTGCCGTCGGCGTCTGATCTATTGCGTCAACTTCGTGCCATCGGCTTTCGGACCAATGATCGTGTGGTTGCTGATGCCTTGCAGAGAACAGTTGGCGAAGAGTGGCGATAAAAGGTGGTTTGAAATCGGTTAAAAATGCTTAAAGTAGATGCTACTTCTTCGGTAGCTCAATTGGCAGAGCATCCGGCTGTTAACCGGAGGGTTGTTGGTTCGAGTCCATCCCGAGGAGCCAAAACGTTAAATGTAGTTGTGAAAGCCTTCTTGCCCTACTAGATGTAGGTGCAAGGGGGCTTTTGTATTTATGAAACTTGTTGCAAACAAAACACCGTTCACCTTAGAGAATGAGATTGACGGGTTCTTGGTTGACCGCCAAGCGCAATCTTTCCCCGCGAACTCTCCTCACATCCGCGGCAGAAAACTGCTCACCGACAATCCCAATGTAGCCATGTGTAAAGTATTTACACGTGGCACAAGCATACGAGTTCATCTAGTCCAGAGTGGTCTCCTAAGCTGTATGTCCAATCTTCGACTCGAGTCGCCGCACTTACTCAATGAGCTTACTCCACGCGTTGATTTTTGCCCGAAGCAGTATGTTCGGTGGACGCTTGACAATCCAGTCATCAGCCCCTGCTGCATATGCCGCCAGTACGTGAGGCTCATTGGAGTCAGTGCCAAGCAATAAGATGAGTCCAGTGTGAAGTGGACGCAGCATCTTACAAAGCTCTATGGCGTCCTGCTGATTGTCAGTATCAATGATAATGATGTCATAGTTGCTTACCAACCCTGGTGTAGCCATCACCTCCCCATTGGAGGTGGTATCAAATTGAAGTTCTAATGGGTTCAGGAGTGCATCCCATCTTATAGCTTGTGTTTCGTTACTGATGCCTAGCACGCGTACATTTTTCATGGAGTGTTCTGTCATATACCTATTACAAGAAAATGCGATACCCTTGACAAGATTATAAATCGGAAAAGCTGCTCCCATCCTGTTAAATAGCTATCAACCTGAAATATCCGCAATTTATTCCTGTCGGCTCGCGATGAGGAAAAGCTGATAAGGATCGTCCGCTGATTCGTACGTCGTTTGCACCTTCTTGAGGAGCCAAAACGTTAAATAGAGTATACAAAAGCCTCCTGTCCCTACGATCTGTAGGGACAGGAGGCTTTTGTATTGGGGAGATCAACGTCAGTACGAATGGGTGAAGCTTCGTAACCCTACTCGCTCACTTCGGCTTCGTTGAGTTGTTGGCGTCGTGCGCGCCAGTCGGGGAGCATCCTGTCGAGCAGGGCATAGTAGCGTTTGCTGTGGTTATGTTCGACCAGGTGGCAAAGTTCGTGGACGATCACGTAGTCGATCAGGGGCTTGCCCACCTGCATCAACTTGAGGTTGAGCATGATGATGCCATGCGCCCCACAACTGCCCCAGCGTGCCTTCATGCGCCGAATGGTCAAGGCTGGACGCTGGATGGGCAGGTGCTGAAAGCGCGGCAGGAGCGCGTCCAGCCGTTCGGCAAAGACACGCTCGGCTTGGCGGCGAGTCCAAGCGTCCATCAACGCATGGACTTGTTCAATATCATAGGGGTTGGCCGTTGACACATAGAGATAGCCACCGCTTAATTTCACTCGTTCAATGGCTGGCTCTGCTGCGCTCAGTTCATGGACCTTGAGGCGATATTGGCGACCCAAATAGCGATGCGTTTCGCCACTGACATAGCGGCGCGGGGGTTGTTTGGGGAGATACTTTTCAAACTCTCGAAGCTGGCGCAAAATCCACGGCGCGCGGCGGCGCACCACTGCCTCCACCGCTGTGGGATCGCTCGCATGCGGCGAACGTACATCGACGCTCAAATCGGGGTGAACAGTGATGCCGAGGGTTTTGCGTTTGGCATAGGTGACAGAGTAGGAGATTACCTCTTCACCATAGTGCAACTGCTCTTGCCCAACCCCTGCGTTGTGACCCATCTTCAACCTCAAAGCACCCAATGCCCGTTTTTCAGATTTTGCTTGCAATTCCTACCGCAACCCTGTAGGATGTTCCCTGTACGGAAACATCCTGTGCAACAACGTCATCAAGCAAACGGGATTGTACATGAAAATTTCATCAGTCATTAAGACTAGAGACGAATACCGAGAACTCCTTGAAGAGTTTAAGAAGTTGGTTCTTCTTGACCCACCTGCCAACACCCTAGAAGACGATAGGCTTGAACTGCTGGCGTTGCTCATCCAAGATTACGAAGCCAAGCACTTCAAGTTTGAGCCTATCGACGCCATTGATACCCTTCTGTACCACATGGATCAGCAAGGCTTGACACGCAATGACCTGATTCCCTATCTGGGAAGCCGCAGCAAAGTGTCGGAGGTGCTAAACCGCAAGCGCCCCTTGACGCTCAAGATGATCCGTGCCCTTCACGATGGGCTTGGTCTCTCCGCGGACAGCCTCATCCGCTGAGCACCAGAAGAGATGCACGGGGCTTAGGCTACAACTCTTCGCAATCCCCACTAGCGCACGGTCGTGACTGAGGGCTCCCCCGGGAACGCCAGCATCCTTGCTGGCATTGCCGCCAGGGATGGCGGCGTTCCGGCCCCAACGTAAGATGCACCCTACAGGGGTGGTCGCAGTGTAGATGAACGCAGAATCGCAACCCTTGTGCCACCGTCCCGCTGCCATGATATACTACACCGAGACAACGCACAGCAACCCAACCCCACACCCAGGAGTCCCACCCATGCGCGCCGATTTCAACACGCTCACGCTCGCCGTTGAAGGCTATGCCGATCAACTGAGTTATCAGCCCGGTGAGGAAGTTAAAATTCATTGTTCGGCGCGCACCACAAGCTACTCAGTCGAAATCACCCGCGTCGGTCAGAGCCGCGAAGTCGTCTGGCGGCGTGAAGGCATTGCAGGTGAAGCGCACCCCACGCCAACCGATGCCTATGCCAAAGGCTGCGGATGGCCCGTTGCTTTCTCCTTTACCATTCCCGAAAGCTGGCACTCTGGCTTCTACGAAGTACTTTTGCGCGGCGACGGCGTGCAAGGCCCAGAAGCCGTAGGTCACGCCTTTTTCGTCGTGCGCGCTGCCAATCCAGGCCGCGACAGCTCAATCCTGCTCGTCTTGAGCACCAACACCTACAACGCCTATAACCGCTGGGGTGGTCATTGCCTCTACACAGGTGCGACCCAAGTCTCCTTTGCGCGCCCGCTGGAACGCGGCTATGTCTTCCGTCCCCCAGCCGCCTATGATGGCCGCGCCGCCAGTGTCGAGCCAGAACCAGACCCCACCCACCAACGCGTGCAAGAATATCTGCGCCAGCACAAATACCCGCTCTGGATCATCTCCGCAGGTTGGCCTAGCTGGGAACTGCGCTTTGTGCGCTGGGCAGAAAGCAACGGCTATCGTGTGGACATGGCAATCAATGCCGACCTGGAATTTTATCCAGAAATTCTCGACAACTACCAGTTGATGGTCAGCATGGGACACGACGAATATTGGTCATGGACAATGCGCGACAGCGTGGATAATTTTGTCAATGGCGGCGGCAATGTCGCCTTCTTCTCTGGCAACTGCTGCTGCTGGCAAGTGCGCTATGAAGATGAAGGGCGCACAATGGTCTCTTTCAAAGAGAAAGCACGCACCCAAGACCCGGTGATGGGCACAGACCGTCAACATCTGCTCAGTGGCATGTGGTCTGACCCAATCATCCAACGCCCAGAGAATCTCACCACAGGGCTGAGTTTCACGCGCGGTGGCTATGTACGCATGGGCGAAGCAGTGCCACGCAGTTCTGGAGCCTATACAATCTATCGCCCTGAACATTGGGCGTTTGCCAATACAGAGCTGCGCTATGGTGATTTGCTGGGGCTGGGTTCCTTTGTAGTCGCCTATGAAGTGGATGGCTGCGAATTTACC
>JBBQIG010000503.1:0-4468 GCA_038324715.1 Anaerolineae bacterium
GAGACTGGTCGCAATTTGTGAGCGATAGCCGCTGGTACAATGAATGATCAGTTGCCTAGCTGACTGGCAACCCTTGGGCACGCCACTCTATGATGCCCCCTAAGTTATAGATGTCATCGAAACCGCCCTGGCTTAAGATGTTTGCCGCCTCGCGACTGCGTGCGCCGCTGCGGCAATAGAGCACAATTGGCTGCTCCTTGGGCAGCGTCGCCATCTGCTGGGGTAAGGTTTGCAGCGCAATATTGACTGCACCGGGGATATGCTCACTGGCAAATTCTTCGGGCGTGCGTACATCGATCAACAGATGGTCACGTGTGGCATAGGCTGCCTGGTATTCTTGGGGTGTTAGGCTCTGAGAGACCCGTGTGGCATGTGTCGCAGAACTTGCCTCTTGGTGAGAGAGGGAATACCAGACCACGAGCGCAATTACAATGCCAACGGCAACCAGTAGAACCATGCTCATTGTCCTCTACTCCTGATGAATACTTCTGGGAATATTTTAATGCCAAATCTGCCTAAGTTCATCACTTCGGTTTGTTCAATTACTCTGGGACACGTATCTTAGGACATGCTTATGCTGTAGCTTACATTGAAATTTTTATTTGGACTGCAATCGCTGTCTCTATCGAAGCGAGCTGCCCTCCTAATAGTCTGTCTTATAGTCTTATGGAGTGAGGATAATCCCTGCCTTCGTATAAAGCTAGTACGAATTGTGTGACCTCTGGTTTCACCTAAGCTTTCTCACGCTTGCTATCGCTTTTCCGAGTTGGACAAGATGTTGTAGCATTGGTTTGGCTTTGCCCACATCTATCCCATATTCAGCCCGTATTTTAGAATATTACTTGGGATATTTTTGACAAAATGTTGCACACATCAAACTAGAAATAAATCTGGACTAGAGATAAATTTGGGAGGAAGTGATGAGTAAGGAGCAGGTTCTTTTGCTGTGGGAATATAACTATTGGGCAAATCGCCGCTTGATTGCACGCGCCGATGGTTTGAGCAACGCACAGTTGAGCGATAAGCTAGAGTACATGTGGGATTCGATCTTGGGGACAATGGCGCATATGTTGGGGGCCGAGTGGATCTGGCGGCAGCGTGTGCAAGAGGGTGTGTCGCCCGCGGGCTTGTTGGATCGAGATCAATTTACAACGCTCGAAACGCTTCGTCTGCGCTGGGATGAAGAAGAAGCGGCAATGCGCGACTATCTGGCGGGTCTAAGCGACGCTGACTTGGAGCGGGTAGTTGACTATCAGAATACGCAAGGCAAATTCTTCAGCCGTCCCTTGTGGCAACTACTCACGCATGTTGTCAATCATGGCACCCAGCATCGGTCTGAAGTCGCACTCTATTTAACCAACTTTGATCGTTCACCGGGCGATATGGACATTACCATCTTTCTGAGTGAGCGGGAAGCCGCTTAATAGTTACGTACAACTTCGAAGAGTCCAAGAGAGTCTATCAAAATAATCCAATAGAGTATCGCTAAACATTCACGAAGGGCCTTCCATGCCGCCTCTCTTGCGCTTGCGCGCAGATAACACCTTTACAATTGTACAGTTTACTGACACGCACTTTACAAATGGCGCGCCGGAGGATGAAAAGACTTTGGCGTTGATGGCTGAGTTGTTGGATGCAGAGCAGCCGGATCTGGTAATGCTTACGGGGGATGTCATTGATGGCGGGCGTTGTCCAGACCCAGCAGCGGCATGGCAACTGGCGCTTTCTCCCGTTGTGGCGCGCGGGCTTCCCTGGGCTGCTGTTTTTGGCAACCATGATGATGAGGGGCACTTGGATCGCAAAGCGCTATTGGCGGTGCAGCAGAGCATCCCGGGTTGCCTCTCACAGCATGGGCCTAGCCATCTGGCGGGCGTGGGTAATTATGTGCTCAAGATATTGGCTGCAGAGGGAGAGCAGCCTGTTGCCCATCTCTACTGCCTGGATTCCAACGCCTACGCGGAAACAGAGATCGGCGGCTATGGCTGGATTCGTCGCGATCAGATTGCTTGGTATCTGCATACGGCGCGTGAATTGGCAGAAGCCAATGGGGGACAGAAATTACCCGCACTGGCTTTCTTTCACATCCCTCTGCCCGAATACCATGAAGTTTGGGATTTTCATCCTTGCTATGGCGTGAAGTATGAAAGGGTTGAATCGCCGCGCATCAACACAGGCTTCTTTGCCGCATTGCATGAGGCGGGTGATGTACTGGGCACATTTGTGGGGCATGATCACATTAACGATTTTGTGGGCAAGCTACACGGCATCCACCTCTGCTATGGGCGCGCAACGGGTTATAACACCTATGGGCGTGAGGGGATGGCGCGCGGGGCACGCATGATCCGGCTGACCCAGGGTGTTCAAGCCTTTGCCACTTGGCTGCGGTTGGCGGACGGCACAGTTGTGACCGAGCAACCCTTGCACAATCCCGAATTACTGCGGACATTGCCTGTAGATTAGCTCGTTGCTTTGCTCGTTTAATGAGTAGATTTCGATGAGTAAATCTCAATGCGTAGATTTTAATGCGTAGAATTGCGCGCAACTAGCGTTTTATTTCAGTATTGGCTATACTCGCGTCAGTTTGCATGAGGGTTATCAATCAAACTCGTACTCTTGATAAAGATCTGTCCTAAGTTCAACAAAATTCACTGTCATCTACTATTTAGTTGCCGCTGTAGCCAATCTGCGCGGCTGAGAAAGGGATTGCCATGAGCAACGGTACACGGCCGGTGCGGTTGGTGATGATCGGCTGTGGCGGTATGGCCCGTCTCCACGTCCGACGCATTTTGCAGCAGCAGGAGACCACTCAAATTGTGGCGACTTGTGAGCCTTCGGGCCAGTCCTATGAGGATTTTTGTGCGATCTTTGAAGAGATGGGGGTGACGCCGCCAGCCAACGAGCCGAATCTGGAGAAATTGCTCCAAGAACGCTCTGGTGAGATCGACGCTGCCATGATCATCACCCCCCATGTTCTCCACCATGACCAGGCCGCGGCTTGCATGGAAGCGGGCATTGATGTGCTTTTGGAAAAGCCGATGGTGATGAATGCAGCCGAAGCCGAGAATCTAATTGAAATACGCAATCGTACGGGCCGCCTCTTGGTGGTCTCTTTTAATGGCAGCCTTTCGCCTCAAGTGCGTACCGCGGTGAGCATGTTGCGTTCGGGCGTGCTGGGCAACATTCTCAATGTCCATGCCGTGGCGTGGCAAAGCTGGAAGAATGGCACGATGGGTACCTGGCGGCAGAACCCAGTGATGTCGGGAGGTGGCTTTTTCTTTGATACGGGCGCACACCTGCTCAACACTGTTTCTGACTTGGTTGGCGAGGAATATGCCGAGGTAGCAGCATGGCTAGACAACCGCGGGACGCCAGTCGATATTTTGGGTTCGGTCATGGCGCGCACGGTCTCTGGGGCATTTGTCACCTTAAGCTCCTGTGGTGATGCGATTAAGTCCTGCAATTCAGATGTACGTGTCTTTTGCACCGAAGGCATTTTACGCACGGGCATTTGGGGCGAGCGCTTGGAGGTGCAACGCAATGGGCAAGATCGTGCTAGGCCTGTGCGCGTGCCGGCGTCGATGGGGCAGTGGGAACAGTTCTTGAAGGTGCGTTCTGGAAATATGCTCAATCCTTGCCCACCCGAAATCGGGTTACGTATGGCGCGCTTGTGGGATGCCATTCAATTGTCTGCGTCACAGGGTGGGCAACCTGTGCATATTGAAACAACCACGCCACAACTTGCCAGCGCATAATCTTCGCTAGTTCTGCTTTCTCTTCCGTGCCAATCTGTGCCAAGTCATCGACTTGGATAAGCATTTTCTGAATTCAACAGACTGTTTCTGGCAAGCAAAGTGGGGTTCTCTAACCGTGCTTTGCTTGCCAGATGGCAATTTGCCTCTCCGCGGGAATCCCACGTGCTGCTTTGGCTGAACCAAAAATATGGCTCAATTTGAGCAACTTATTGTTTTGCTTTTGGAGCAAGCCAGTGGGTGAGGTCGCGGCCAATCAACTCCTGTAGCTGCAAAATATCATCGCGATAGCTCAAGGTGAGCAGGTGCCGTAGCGCTGGATTGAGGGGTGGGGGCTTTATGCGATTGAGGCGGCGAATTTTCTCAACAAATTGCCCGAAGAATCTCTTGGGAACGATCTGTTTGAGCACTGTTTTGACGCTGTTCGGCCTGTCAACCAGTTTATATAAAGCTTCGTTGCGCCCAGCCCATGTTTGATTTTCTTTGTCCGAGATGTCGAACTGGAAAGTCTCATCGACCCCTAAAAATCGGCAGATACCACTCATTACATCTGCTGGGTTGTTTCTCCACTCTTCATAAAGATAAATGCAGATCTGCTCGCGCGGAAAGCGATCAAAGTAGGGCTTTAATTGTCTGTAGTAGCGACCATTGTGCCAATAGCATCTATTCGGAGGCCAGTTGGCACGCTCCTCTGAATCCTCCGCAGCCATCGCTTCAAG
>JBBQIG010000504.1:0-4467 GCA_038324715.1 Anaerolineae bacterium
TGTAGGCATCCAGCACTTCTTGTTTGGCCTAAACCTTCGAGGAAGCCCGGAACCCTTTGGGTGGCTTCCTCGAAGGTACAGATTACGTCCAGAGAGAGAGCAGTTGATGGAGTTGCAAGGCGAATATGTGCAGAAGTTGCAAGCCGCGGTGGTGGCAGACCCGCGTATCAAGGCGGCATGGCTCACAGGTAGCTTGGGGCGTGGCAACGCAGACCGCTATTCAGACATCGATCTTAATCTCTGGCTGGATGCTGCAAACTTGGATCAATTTCGCCAAGAGACCCAAAAATGGCTCAACGAATTGCGTCCCCTGGTGCTCTTCACTTGGATGTTCAATGACCGTATGGCAAACTCTCTGACGGTGGATGGTCTACGCATTGATTTGTGGCTCCACACCGACAGCGCACCCGTGCTAGATGAAAGCCGTGTACAGCTCTTATCGGATCGTGACGATGCCCTGCAATTTGGCACAGTCCCGACGCCAGTGGACGCAACCGCGCTGAAGAACCGGCTCGTCCAGCAAATACGCGAATTTTGGCGCTGTATCTCCTTACTACCCGCCGTGATCGGGCGTGACGAACGAATTGTTGCCCTGATGGGGCTTACCGTTGAGGTCAATATCCTCACCGACGTGCTTATTAGCGGCTATGGCATTGCACGCGACAGTGGTGTAAAGCGGTTGAATCCCTTCCTGCCAGAGGAAACACGGCTTAAAATTGAGAGCGCCCTGGCATTTAGTGGCTTAACCAACAAGGGTCTAGCAGATGCGCATCTAGCCCTGGCGCAGATCATGCAAGAGCAGGGTCGCCAACTCGCTACTCGTCATGGCTTTGAATATCCCACAGCGGTAGAGGATGCGGCGCTGCAGTACACGCTCAATGAACTAGCGTCCCTAGGCATTGTGGATGCCGAGCAAAGGCACAATGCGTTGCGCGACAGGAACGAATAAAACTCGATTGGGTACTCCCAACGTAGAAATTATCTAGAATATTTTTAAGGACTTTTGATGATGGAATTGACCAATGGCAATGGTGCAGATGGCAACAGTGCAAACAGCAATGGCACAAGTAGTAACGGTGCCAGCAGCACTGGCGCTGGCGGCACCGCTACTGGTGGCAACAGTAACGCTGGCCTGATTCGCGGCGCAGATATTGTACAAGAGATGCAAGGGGCCTATCTCGATTACGCCATGAGCGTGATTGTGGCGCGCGCGCTTCCTGATGTGCGCGACGGTCTGAAACCTGTGCACCGGCGCATCCTCTATGCCATCTACCACGACTTGGGGCTAGATCATACCAAGCCCCACAAAAAGAGTGCCCGTATTGTCGGTGAAGTGCTGGGTAAATATCACCCGCATGGTGATACCGCGGTCTATGACGCCATGGTGCGTATGGCCCAACCCTTTAGCTTGCGCTACCCACTGATTGATGGGCAGGGCAACTTTGGTAGCGTGGACGGCGACAACCCCGCAGCCATGCGCTATACCGAAGCGCGCTTATCCGAGATTACCCAACTTGTTCTCAACGACCTTGACAAAGATACCGTCGATTGGCATGGAAACTTTGATAACTCACTGCGTGAACCAGATATTCTCCCCTCTGCACTCCCCAACCTTCTCATCAACGGGGCGAGTGGGATTGCCGTGGGTATGTCCACCAACATCCCACCGCACAACTTGGGTGAGGTCGTCGATGCGCTGGTCTATCTGATTGACAACTATGCGCGCGTTGACGAGATCACGGTCGAAGAGTTGATGCAGTTTGTCAAAGGGCCAGACTTTCCGACAGGTGGCATCCTCTATCGCTATCGCGATGAGAAGGATGACAATATTGATGTGATCGCCCAGAGCTATTCAGTGGGGCGCGCACGTTTGGTAATGCAAGCTAAGGCGCATTTTGAAGAGATGAGCCGCGCCCGCAACCGTATTGTCATCACCGAGTTGCCCTATCAGACCAACAAGTCCACGCTGATTGAGCGCATTGCCAGTTTAGTACGCGATGGCAAGATAGAGGGAATCACCGACCTGCGCGACGAGAGCGACCGCACAGGCATGCGCGTCACCATTGAATTAACACGCAATGTAGAGCCAAAAGCTGTACTGGCGGATCTCTTCAAACTTACACCACTCCAGCAGACCTTTGGCTTGCAGATGTTGGCGCTGGTGGATAACGAACCGCGCACCCTCAGCCTCAAGCGCATGTTGCAACTTTTTGTCCAACATCGCCAAGAGATCATCCGTCGCCGCTCCGAATATGATCTAAAGCGTGCACGCGAACGTGCCCATATCCTTGAAGGGCTGCTGCGCGCACTGGATATCATGGATCAGGTCATTGACACCATTCGCCGCAGCCAGAATGCGGAAACCGCTCGCAATAACTTGGTCAGCAACTTTAAGTTCACCGAAATGCAGGCACAAGCGATCCTCGACATGCAGTTGCGCCGCTTGGCTGCGCTAGAGCGACGCAAATTGCAGGAAGAGCATAAGGATCTGCTCAAGCAAATTGCTTATCTGGAAGATCTACTGGCCCATCCGGAGAAAATTCTCAGTGTAATTAAAGATGACTCGCTTGCCATCAAAGAAAAGTATGGCGATGTGCGGCGCACACAAATCGTAGATCGCACCAAAGGCACGCTGACCTCAACCGATCTGCTGCCCGATCAAGAGGTCTGGGTCACAGTCAGCGCCACAGGTGATTTGCGTCGTCAAGAGACCGCCAAGGTTTCCACAATGGGGTTGCGCCAAGTGGGCAAGGGCAGTGAAGTTGCGCTGCTCACCGCCAACACGCGCGACTACTTGTATCTTTTTGCCAGAGACGGGCGCTGCCGCCGGATTTCCATCCATGAGATTCCGCAGAACGGAACAGCAAAGCACCTGGCAGAGATGAGCGACTTTGGCCGTCGCGACTTGGTCACAGCTGCGTTGGCATTGCCGCGCATTGGCAATGATCAGGGGGGCTACCTCTTTCTGGTGACAGAGCAGGGCATGGTCAAGCGCATTTCCATTGCTGATTTTGTTGCAGCGTCGGCATCGACGGATCTAAATGTCATCAGCGTGGATGAAAAAGATAAACTGGGCTGGGTCTTGACAACAACAGGGACGCAAGAGTTAATCCTCGTGACAGCAGAGGGGCAGTCCATTCGCTTTGCCGAAGAAGATGTACGCAGTATGGGGCTTGCTGCAGGTGGCATCGGCGGCATGAAGGTCAAGAAGGGACTGCCAGTCGTCTATGCCTCGACGGTTGACCCGGACGGAGAGTTGTTGACCATTACCGCACAGGGCTATGCCAAGCGTACTGCTGTGAGCGAATATAGTCGCCAGGGACGCAACGGTGGCGGCATTGTCACCCACAAGACCACATCGCGCACAGGCCCCGTCGCCAGTGCCTTGCTTGTTGGCTCCACCCCGCCCGAAGCACTGATTGTGCTACCGCGTAAGGGTGGCATCAAAAGCCTTGCCCTGGAAGAGGTTCCCAGCATGGGACGCGGGGTGCAGGG
This sequence comes from Anaerolineae bacterium, assembly GCA_038324715.1. Classification (GTDB taxonomy): domain Bacteria; phylum Chloroflexota; class Anaerolineae; order Caldilineales; family Caldilineaceae; genus QEUY01. The sequence continues at coordinate 3,496 of JBBQIG010000504.1, forward strand.
CAAACAGATTGTTGAAATAGACGATAGCAACTCTGTGGTTATGGTGCGAGCACTCTGGTCATCCTACCAAAATGGGGGGGAGAACCGTCCAGTGGTGGAAGCAGAGGTTCAAGAAGTGGCAAAGGTGTCGCCGAAGAAAGCGATCCCAACGGCCAAGACCTCACCCACGCCCCGCACCACAAGTAACGCCACGACTCGCAGTGGCACAACTCGTAATGCCACGGTTCGCAATACCACAACGACTGCCCCAGCCACTTCCGAAGCGAGTCGGGATAAGGATAAGAGGACTGGCAAAAAGGTCGAAGAAGCAAAGGACTCTGCTGTCCAAAGCTCTCTACTCAGCCGAGGAGAGGCGCAGCCAACAAGCCGAACAGCACCCAAAGCGAAGACTACAGGGAAAGCTACAGCGAAAGATATAGAGAAAGCTACAGTGAAGGCTACGGGTAAGGTCGCCGAAAAAACAGTAGAGAAGCCTGCAGAGAAAATTACAGAGAAAGTTACGGAGAAAGTCACAGAAAAAACTACGGGGAAAGCTACCGCAAGCGCTACAGAGAAAACCGCAGCACCCACGCCATCACCCAAGCGTGAAAAATCTGCGGCTCAACCTGCTGCCAAACCGAAGGCTGCCGAACCAACGCGGCCCCAGCAGCCCTCTCTGTTGCCCGATGAAGATAGCCCCGCATCCGGTCCCGCTAAAAAGCTATCGACGGTGACGACTGTAAAAAAGCGTCCTAAAAAGTAAAACTTACGTCAGGTCTCCTGGCGATGAGCAAACGCTGGTCTGATGCAGGGTAAAACCTGGTACAGACCAGCGTTTTTTGATTGGACGATTAATATATAAATTCAAGAGTGGGTACTACGCTATACCTGTAGTTGTACCTCTCGAGCAACATCAGGCCAACAGTTGACATGATAGAGATGATTGGCATCAAATTCCGAAGCAAAAAAGACGTCGCATGGGGCGGCTAACCC
>JBBQIG010000505.1:0-4457 GCA_038324715.1 Anaerolineae bacterium
GGCTGCGTGATCAAACTATAGGCTAAGAGTCGTCCCTGTTCGTCGAGCACCAGTGCATAGCGCGTATCCTTATAGTTATCTAGGGTGCCGCGCAACAGCGTCTCTAGCCCATCTACATCGCCTTCTTCGACCAGTTCGGCTGCACGATCTGCGAGATCTGCGGCAATGGAAATGCCCTGGTTGTGCAACTCATTGATGAGGGTGTTGTACATGATGCTACGAACTTGCAGGGTGATCCCAAGTCCCAGCAGAATAGTTAGCCCCAGCACAATGCCCATGATCTTTGTGCTGACGCTGACACTGGTGGCAGCCACTACGAGCTTCTCTAGCCAAGAGCGACCCTGTACCCGATTGGCCGCGCCGCCAAGATGCACGGGATCGGGCGGCAGGGTATCGGGTGGCAGCGTAGGTGGCGAGGTGGGTTTGGAATGGTTCATAGTCTGCGATTATAGGGGAGATTGGAGCGCACGTCTAGATAGGAGAACTGCGCCCAAAGGCCTATCAAAGTCTTGCGATGGGACGACAGATAACCGACCTATACAGATTAATGCGAGATAATGCTTGTGAACTTTGCCACAAATGATGTGGTGAGCCACAATTTGTGCGTGATGAATAACGTAATTAGAACGAATTGAGTGGAAGAGAAGATGATGCGACAGCAACAAGGGATTCAGCGGGTGAGTGGGCAATTGTCGATGCTGCTGGTGATGATTATGCTCCTGGTAGGGTGTGCGCCCGCAGCAAGCGGACAAGTTGCCAGCGCCAATGTAGTCTCTGCCCTAAGTGGCGAGGTGGATGCTGCCTTTGCCCGCGCCTATGAACCGATCCCCTTTACCTTTCCCCTGGATCACGCGGCTCACCCTGAATATCAAACGGAGTGGTGGTATTACACCGGCAATCTGGATGATGCTCAGGGCAACGAGTATGGCTTTCAGTTTACCATCTTTCGCAGCGCGCTGACGCCCACCATGCCGGAGCGTGATTCTGACTTGGCGACAAATCAAATTTACATGGCACACTTTGCTGTGAGCGATGGCGCTGACAATAGGCACTATAGCTTTGAGCGTTTTAGCCGTGGCGCAGGTGGCTTGGCAGGGGCGACCAGTGAGCCAGCTTTGACTGTTTGGCTAGAGGATTGGCGTGTAACACAGCCTGCTCCCGACCAGATGCGCATTGAGGCGGCGACCACGACTGAGGATGGAGAGCCGATTGCGATTGATTTGCGATTGCAAGAGACGCGCCCGCCCGTTTTGCATGGCGATGCAGGGTTGAGCCAGAAGGGGCCTGAGGCTGGCAATGCCAGCTATTACTACAGCCTGGTGGGGCTGGAAACCAGTGGCACGCTCAATCTGCGCGGGCGCACGGTGGAAGTCATGGGTCAAAGCTGGATGGATCATGAATTTGGCACCAGCGCGCTCAGTGGCAATGCTGTCGGTTGGGATTGGTTTAGCTTGCAGTTGGAAGATGGCACAGCCTTGATGTTGGCGCAGATTCGCACTGTGGACGGTGGGGCGATTGGTGACTTTGAAGGCACGCTCATTCAGGCCGATGGGTCCCAACAGACAATCACCCCTGCCGATTTTACGTTAGAAGTGTTGGACGAGTGGACAAGTCCTACATCGGGAGTGACCTATCCTGCGCGCTGGCGTTTGCAAGCGCCAACCTATGCGTTGGATCTAGAGATCACGCCGTTGATCCAAGATCAAGAGATGAAGGTTAGTTATATGTATTGGGAGGGGGCAGTCAGTGCCACCGGCACATTGGCGGGAGCACCCACTCAAGGGCGTGGCTATGTGGAATTGACCGGCTATGGCACGAGTGGCGGCTTTCAGCGATAGTAGACGAATAAAAATCGCCATGAAGGCTTCCTTGGAACTTCCGGCTCCAAGGAAGCCTTCATTAAGTTAATCTGAGCCTCTATTCCTCTACTTATTCTCTCCTTATTTGCTGGTCATTTCTTTGCTTCGCCAAGTTTATGTATGCTGTGCCTATTTCCTAATTTCTAACGTTAACCAACCTCTTTCACTTTATTTACATGCGTTAACTGAATGATTAACAGCTATTAAAGTAGCTGCCTCATGCTATGGAGCGAAACGCCTACGCATCAACGTTGAAGTTGATGCTAATCATTAACAAAGGGAATCGCTTCATGCAAAATACGAATCAAAGCCCAAGCTTGTGGCACCGGCTGGTTGAGGAAAAGATCGGTCGACGCACGTTGCTCAAGGGATTGGCTGCAAGCAGTGCGGCAGTCGCTACACTGGCTGCTCCATTAGAATTGCGCCGTGCCGCTCAAGCCGAAGGTTTACAGGCTACGGGTTTACAATCTGCTGCCAAGGCCCCCAATGCCAACCCACGCCTGCTCTTCCAGCCCATCGGGCCAACTGTCAGCGATGAATTAGAACTGCCCGCCGGTTATAGTTATCAGGTTGTTGCGGCGTGGGAAGATCTGTTGGGCGATGACAAGACTGTCGGCTACAACCACGACTGGGTTGGCTACTATCCTATCGACCTGCTGGAAAAGGGCATGGACCTGAAGAACATCCACTTGGGTTTTCTTCCCAGCGATAGCTCTAGCGATGAAGGACTATTGGTCATCAACCATGAGTATGTGAACCCGCTTTATGTCAGTGGCTATGATAGCACTGACGAAAGTGCAGTAAAGACGCCAGAGATGATAGCCTTAGAACAAGAGGCTGTTGGCGTGAGCATCATTCACATTGCACGTAACGGCGAGGGCAACTGGGAAATTGTGCAGGACGCTCCAGAAAATCGCCGCTTGACTGGGCTTACACCGATGATCCTTACAGGTCCCGCAGCAGAGATTGATGGTGGGCCTGAGGTGATTGGTACAGTGGGAAATTGTTCTGGCGGTACTACGCCGTGGGGAACAGCTCTGAGTTGCGAAGAAAACTTCCAGGACTATCCAGTTGCGGCTCCTGAAGGCTATGGCTGGGACGCCGAGACCTATAGCAAGCGCCACTATGGCTGGGTGGTCGAGGTTGACCCTTTCGATCCAGAAAGCGCGCCGCGCAAGCATACTGCTTTGGGCCGCTTCCGCCATGAGAACGTGGCAATTAAGGTGGGCGAAGATGGCACTGTGGTCGCCTACATGGGGGATGATAAGGCCGATTGTTGTGTCTATAAGTTTGTCGCAGATCAGAAGTTGATCGATCTAGCTGACCGCGAGACCAACATGACGATTTTGGAGAGCGGCAAGTTGTATGTAGCCAATTTCCAAAGCGCTACCTGGATTTTGCTAGACTACGACGAGCAGACTGCTCTGCAAGAGCTTGAAGACGGCGAAGGCAATTTGCAGTTCAGTTCCCAGGTTGATGTATTGGGTGACGCCCGCGCCGCAGCCATTGCTGTGAAGGGTACACCGATGGACCGCCCAGAAGATATTGAGGTTCACCCCCTTGATGGCAGCGTCTTTATTGCGCTCACCAACAATTCCGGGCATGGCAACTTCCATGGTCAGATTGTGCGCTTGGTGGAAACTGATGGCGACCCCGCCTCTGAGACCTTCGAGTGGAGTATCTTTGCGACGGGTGGCCCGCAAAGCGGCTTCTCTTCGCCCGACAACTTGGTCTTTGATGGCGAAGGCAACTTGTGGATGGTGACGGACATCTCCACTTCTAGCCACAACAAGGGCATCTTCAAATTCCACGGCAACAATGGCTTGTTCTTCTTCCGCACTGAAGGCCCCTTTGCAGGGGTCGCATATCAATTTGCCTCTGGCCCAATTGAATGTGAGTTGACAGGCCCCGCCTGGACACCAGATGGCAAGACACTCTTCCTTTCCATTCAGCATCCTGGTGAATTGACCGAATCGTTGGATGAGCCGACCAGCCGTTGGCCCTATGGTGGTGATGACAAACCCCGTCCTGCCACTGTGGCAATTACAGGCTTTGGTGTCAGCTAACGGTGAAGTTTGAAGGTGTTGTGCAGGACGTTTGAATGTTGTCTTGCGAAGAGTTACTTTGTGAAGAGCAGTTTGTGAAAAGAAGAGTCAAGACTATGTATGCACGAGAGTATCTAGCATCAGAACGCACCTTGATGGGGGCTGTAGATAGCTTCCTCCGATCCGTGGTGCATGTGCGACCCCAGTTGGTGAGACGATTTGAAGAGATTTCTGACAACTGGATGGATAGTTGGTTTGAAGCAGGCGGGGAAAACATGCTAGAGGCCGTGGATGGCAAATGGCTTCAGCATTATGTGGAGCAGTCGGGCGATGCGCGCGAGGAAGTTGAGCGATTCTTTGCACTCTTCTATGCCTGGGCAGTCAAAGAGAATTTGGTTGACGCTGCACCACAACGCTAAGAGGCACATCCCCTATAATACTCTGTAACTAATTGAAAAATTACTCAAGCAAACAGCGCACATGCCTATCAAGGCGATGTGCGCTGTTTGTTTCGGTGGTGCTTTGAGGTGGTATTGTCTGCGCCTGTGTAATT
>JBBQIG010000506.1:0-4432 GCA_038324715.1 Anaerolineae bacterium
CTTTGAGGAGATCGGCTGTGTGGTGGAAGAGGGCGAGCCGGACTATACCGATGCCTATGAGGTCTTCAAGTTGTGGCGGGCATGGGCTTTTGAGTTTGGGTACACGGACATGATTCGCGAACATCGTGACAAGGTCAAGGATACGGTAATCTGGAATGCTGAGGAAGGGCTGAAGATCACCGGACCTGAACTGGCGCGGGCAGAAGCAAAGCGCACAGAACTCTATCACCGTGTACGCAAGTTTATGGAGCGGTATGAGTATATGGTGATGCCTGTAACACAAGTGCCTGCCTTCCCCGTAACTCAAGAATACATTACTGAGATTGAGGGGGTGAAGATGGATAATTACATTGACTGGATGCGCTCCTGTTATTACATCACCGTTCTTGGATTGCCAGCCATCTCTGTGCCCTGTGGCTTTACGCCAGAGGGTCTGCCGGTGGGCATCCAAATTGTGGGGCGGCATCAAGATGACCTTGGGGTGTTGCAAGTGGCACACGCTTTTGAACAAGCTACGCAAACGTGGCGACAGCGTCCATCAGTCGTTAATTGACCGGGTGGGACGAGCAGTGGTCAATTGACATAAAGGCTGGACTGTCAGTGAGCAGGAAAGGAAGTCGAGCATGAAGATTGGCTATTGCACGTGGGGTATGCCAACTGTACCCATTGACACCATTGTGCCATTCTTGGCTGATACAGGCTTTGACGGCATCGAGCCAACTGTGATTCCTGGATATTCTATTGAACTCTATTCGATGGATCAGGCTGAACGCAAGCGCGTGTTGCAACTGATTCAGGATCATGGGCTGGAGTTGCCTGCGATTGCTGGACACACCTCGCTGGTGGAGCCAGATCCAGAGCTTCATGCGCTGAACTTCCAGCGGCTTTGTGATACGGTTGATTTATGTGTGGAGTGGACGCTGGGGAATACGCCCCCTGTGCTGGATACAACCGCTGGTGGCGAGCCGGAAGAGTGGGATGCGCTGAAGCCACTGTTGGTGGATCGCATTGGGGCACTGGTGGAGTATGCGGGGGCGCGTGGCGTGACGATTGCCCTTGGGCCTCATTTCGCCACTTCTGTTCGTACACCAGAACGCATGCTGGAGCTTATTGATCTAGTAAATTCACCTTATCTCAAGGTAAACTTTGACATCAGCCATTTCACGATTATGGGCTACGGCATTCTTGAAGCTGTACGAATGATGGCTCCCGTGACCGTTCACACGCATATTCGAGACACGCGCGGGCAGATTCCTGATTTCGAGTTTTTGATCCCGGGTGAGGGTGACTTTGATTATGTACTTTATCTTCAGGAGATGCAGCGTCTGGGGTATAGAGGATTTGTTACTTCGGAAGTTAGTCTGATGGTTCAGACGCGGCCGAACTATGATGCGCTGGTTGCTGCCAAGCAGACCTATGGTGCGCTCGCGAAGGCTTTTGCCGAAGCCGGTATTGGCCGAAATTGATCAGAGTAACTGATCACAGTGGAACGCCTTATAACCAAAAGACAACCCTCTCGCTAGCCTGAATTGCGGGAGGGTTGTTGACTGAAGCTTAGCATTATTTTGTATTGAGTAGAGAGGACGTTAGGGAGGAATTATGGTCACACGACCGATCGGCTATCAAACAACACTGGATCCGGTGGAGCCTGCGCAACTGGATACCGAGCAGTGGTTGCAGATGTATGAGCAGATGAACAAAATTCGCGCCTTCGAAGAGTCTGCCAACGAACTTTACACCAGTGCACGGATGCCTGGGTTGACCCATCTTTACATTGGTGAAGAAGGGGTGGCTGTGGGGGTGTGCGAGGCATTGCGCCGCGATGACTACATCACCAGCACACACCGCGGTCACGGGCATTGTGTCGCAAAGGGTGCCAAGCTGGATCTCATGTTTGCTGAATTGTTGGGCAAGGCGGCTGGCTATTGCAAGGGCAAGGGCGGCTCCATGCACATTGCTGACCAAAATACTGGCAACCTCGGTGCCAACGCCATTGTTGGTGGCAGCGCAGGGATTGCGACGGGGGCTGGACTGTCGATCAAGATGCGGAAGAGCGACCAGGTGGCGGTCTGCTTCTTTGGTGATGGTGCGCTGGGGCAAGGTCTTATTTATGAGTCGATGAATATGGCTGAATTGTGGAAATTGCCCGTGATCTATGTGTGCGAAAACAATCAGTATAACGAGTACACACATAACAGTGAGGCTGCCGCGGGTGAATTGGCGGCACGCGGACGCGCGTTTGGCCTGCATACGGTTGAAGTGGATGGGCAAGATGTGCGTGCGGTTTATACCGCTATGATTGAATTGGTGGCACGTGCGCGGCGCGGTGAAGGCCCGGCTTTCTTGCTCTGCCACACCTATCGCTTCCACGGTCATCATGTGGGCGATATTGAACGTACCTACTATCGCAGCAAGAATGAAGAATCGTGGTGGCGCGATCGTGATCCGCTCAAGGTCTTGGGTGCATGGCTGACCGGAGATATGGGCGTTGATGCTGCCATTCTTGAAAAGATTGACGAGAGTGTACGCGCTGAGGTGGATGAGGCTGTAGAGTTTGCCATCAATGCGCCTTTCCCTGATCCAAGCGAGGTAGACACCAATGTCTACGCCTAATTTGTCTGGAGAAAACATGGCTGTGCGTGAACCTCAATTTAGCTTGGCTGTTCATAATCCCAACGGTCGAGAGTTGACCTTCGCTCAAGCTGTGCGTGAGGCGATTGCGGAAGAGATGCACCGTGACCCCACGGTCTTTATCATCGGTGAAGATGTGGCGGAAGCGGGGACGGTCTTTAAGGTGTTGACCGGCATGGTGGATGAGTTTGGCCCTGAACGCGTGCTTGACTCGCCCATCTCTGAGGCTGGTATTGCTGGTTTGGGCGTGGGCGCGGCGATTACGGGGATGCGCCCGATTGTGGACATTATGTTTGGCGATTTCATTACGCTGACAATGGATCAGATGGTGAACCAGGCGGCAAAGACCCATTATATGTCGGGTGGTAAGCTCAAGGTGCCGATGGTGCTGCGGACAACGATGGGGGCAACACGCCGTTCGGCTGCACAGCATTCGCAGTCGCTGCACGCGTGGTTTAGCCATGTGCCAGGGTTGAAGGTCGTCATTCCCTCCACCCCCTATGACGCTAAGGGATTGATGAAGAGCGCTATTCGCGATGATAACCCGGTGGCGATCTTCGAAGACAAAATGCTCTATCAGAGCAAAGGCCCTGTTCCTAGCGAAGAATATTTGATTCCCCTGGGCGTGGCGGACGTTAAGCGCACGGGTGAGGATATTACGATTGTGGCGACAAGCAGCATGGTGCAAGTTGCGCTGGCAGCCGCAGAGCAGTTGGCTCTGATTGGTATTGCTGCCGAGGTCGTTGACCCCCGCACCACGTTGCCGCTGGACAAAGAGACGTTGATCCAATCGGCAAAGAAGACCAGCCGCGTGATTGTGGTGGACGAGGGCTATCATAGCTATGGTGTTACGGCGGAGATGGCTTCGGTGATTGCGGATGGTGCATTCTATTATCTGGATGCGCCTGTCAAGCGCATTGGTGCAATGGATGTGCCAATTCCCTTTTCGCCCGTGCTTGAGGATCTAACCGTGCCCACGCCGGATCAAGTTGTTGCGATGGCAAAGACTCTTTGCGGTCGCGCCTAGTAGGAGGCTGCAAAGATGGCAAAGGAAGTTTACATGCCCGCATTGGGCATGAATCAAGAGACGGGTACGCTGTTGCGCTGGCTCAAGGCTGAAGGCGACACCGTGACCAAAGGCGAGCCATTGATGGAGATCGCCACGGATAAGACGGATGTGGAGATCGAGGCGGCGGCGTCGGGTATTTTGCGTAATGTCACCGCGGCAGAGGGCGATGAGATCCCTGTCGGGCAGGTGATTGCCGTGATTGCACGCCCCGATGAGGTGATTGCGCCCAAAGCTAGCGCACCAGCCGCTGCCCCGGCAGCGGCAGAGAGTTCACCGGCTCCCGCTGCGCCTGCACCTAGCGCACCCAAACCGTCCACACCTGCGCCCAGCCCAGCAACCCCTCCTGCGGCGAGCAATGGCGTGGCGGCATCGCTAACGCCAGTAGCAGCACGCATTGTGGCGGAGCATGGCATTGATGTCAGCTTGATTAAGAGCGCGGGCAATCGCATTCAAAAAGAAGATGTGCTTGCCTATCTCGCCACACAACCCGATACGCAAACTGATACACAAGCTCGATCCAGTGGGCGCGCGTTGGCATCGCCCAAAGCACGTCGTTTGGCTTTGGAAGCGGGCATTGATTTGGCTGCCGTGAGTGGTAGCGGGCCAGAGGGTGCAGTATTGGCTGCGGATCTGCTCAACTTCGAGCCAGTCAGTGAAGAGAGCGAACTTGATGTGATGGAAACCACACGAGAGCCAGTGGGTGCACCTGCCACTGCACCCGCCAAGAGTGAC
>JBBQIG010000507.1:0-4426 GCA_038324715.1 Anaerolineae bacterium
TCGAAGTAATCGGCCCAACTAGTGGCCTGCACTCCCTCAAAGACCACATTGATTCCTGGATTTTCCTCAGAGAAGACCTTGCCCAGGTCTACCCATGCGTCGGGAATTGCGCCATAGTTCGCCATGAGCAGTTGAACTTGGTCACTTGCCGGTGCATCAGTCTGCTCTTGCCCATCTTGAGTCGGGGCCACAGCAGGAGCTGTACAGCCAGCTACCACTGGCAGCAGTGTTAGTGACGCAACTTGCAGAAAGTAGCGGCGGTTCATCATCATACGGTTCATCAGCAGGGTTCCTCCTTAAATATGTAACATACTGGAGATAGGGAGCAGACATCACATTCTGAAAATAGTACAGGCGACAAGACAGTGGTCAGCCTTGTGGGCATGAACATGTCGAATCACATGCATTGCGTATAAACTATGGACAGCATACCTGGGGAGCAGGGACGCTCAATCTGAACAGGCCAATGGCTCGCGCCGAACCTCGAATCACTCCATTGCAGCTACTGATGCCTCGGCAATCCACGCACGCAGTCGCTCGGCATACTGGGGCAGGACAACCTCTGGCGGTGCGATCTCTGGATGCCACATCTTTTCCCAATCCACCGCGATCGCCCCACTATAACCGCGCTGGGCAAGTGTTTGGATCGCGGACTGCACCGGCAATTCGCCTTCGCCCAGCAAGACAAATTGCCATCCTTCTCCCGCAGCCACCGCGTCCTTAACATGCACATGGCGCACGCGTGCGCCGATGTAGGTGTCGGTGACTTCGACAGCTTCCCCCTTGCGATAGGGGTGATGGACATCCCACAACGCCGCAAAATTTGGATGCGCCACCCGTTGCAGCAGTTCACCGACGTAGGCACCGCGACAAAAACCATCGTGCGTCTCGAGGATCAAGGTCACGCCGAGTGCTTGCCCGCGCTGCGCCAAGCCATGCAGGGTCTCCGCCATATAGTCAAAGATAGCTTCCTGCGTTTGCTCGGTGGGTAGCTCGCCGCCAAAGGTCTTGACGAATGGTGCCTCCAATGCCGCGGCTAACTCAAAGCTGCGTTCGATCTGCCGCGCTTGCGTACGGCGCACCTCGGGGTCGGCGCTGCTCAGGACGCCCCAACTGTTGATCGAAAAGATGGGGATGCCGCGCAGCGCAGTGCGTACTTCGTCGAGCCGCTCCGCCAGCATGTCGGGCAGCAGCCGCTGACCTTCCAGCGCATAGAGTTCGATGCCGTCATAGCCATAGGCGCGCACCGCTTCGGCCATCTGTGCCACGGTATAGTCGGGGCAGGAGATGGTAGAGAATGCGATCTTCATGCGGCTACCTGCGCTTCTACATCTGCCAACTCAACATTGCGTTTGTCAATTGCAGACTGGCGAATGGCTTCATAGAGCAGCATGGTACGGTAGGAACTTTCGATTGAAGATTCGGGCCGGTGTTGGGCTTGGACCGCGGCCACAAATTCTTCCAGTTCGCGTTCGAAACCGGTTTCGATCAGCGAGTCGCCCCCCGCAGTCGAAAAGCTGGGGTCATGCCAATCCACAATTGTGGCCCCGGCATGGCGAACCATTTGAATTGAGTTGTTGAGGCTGATGAACTGACCCGGCCCGCCGGTGATCTCCACCTTCTCAGTTGAGACCCGCCAATCGCGGTGACACGAAAGCGCCAGCACCCCGTTGGCACCATTGGCAAAGGCCAGGCTCACCGCATAAGACGTATGGTTTTGGGTGCGGGCAAAGACTTCGCTCACCTCGCCAAAGAGAAAGCGGCAAAGGTCGATGATATGCACGGTAAAATCCAAGAGAAACTCGCGGCGCGGGTTACCAGGCTCGTTGGAATAGATGCCTGAACAGTAATCAATGCTCAATAGGCTGGGTGCGCCAAACTCTGGGGAGACAATGGCCTGTTGAGCCTTTTGATAGGCGGGTGCAAAGCGCTTCTTAAAGCCGGTCATACAAATTTGGCCCGTCCGCCGCGAAGTCTCCAACATGCGGTAGGCATCCGCGGCCTTCACCGCAGGAGGCTTCTCGGTATAGACCGGCAGCCCTGCCTCCATGATCTCGATCGCCAGTTGATGGTGCACTTCCGGCCCGACACAGACAATCACCGCATCCAGGTCGGCTTGCGCCAGCATTTCGCGGTGGTCACTAAAAACTGCCTGCCCGCCAAACTTGCGTGCATTCTGCTCGGCCTTGGCTCGATCCAGATCACACACTGCCGCCAGTTGCACCGGCAAAAAATGGAGACAGGGATAAATTCGCTTGGACGAAAGCGCACCTGCGCCAATGATCCCAATACGCAATTCGGTCATAGTCCACCGTTCCTTTTCTACAACAGTTTCTCTTGATTGGCCTGGGGCGCGTCGGGCTGCTCGGCCTCCTCCAACAGTTGCAGCTGGCCGACAACTGCTTGGCGTACGCCATCGATGTGTTCTTCCATTAGCCGTGCCGCGGCATCGACATTGCGCGCTTCCAGCGCCGCCAAAATCAACGTGCGTTCCTTGATTGTGCGCTGCACGACCTCTGGATCGCGATTGGCAAAGGTACGCACCATTTGAATCTGCGCTGCCAAGCGGTTGAACGTACGGGACAGAGTTTCGTTGTCGGCAGCGCGTATAAAAAACTGATGAAAGCGATGGTCGGCCACGGCAAATGCCTCCATATCCCCCGCCACCAGCGCCTCCTCTACTGTATGCAAGATGGCGCGCACCTTATCGATATCCTCGGAAGAGAGCTTGGGGATGGCAAGCCACATGGCAAGCGATTCAAGCGCCTTGCGCACCAGATAGAGATCGTTGACTTGTTTGGCCGAAAAAGTACGGACGAAGTTGCCCCGATAGGGGCGATATTCCACCATATCGTCACGCACCAATTGGGCAATGGCTTCACGCAGCGGAGTACGGCTGACCTCGAGTCGCTCGGCCAAGATACGTTCATCGAGTTGGGAGCCAAGGGGCAGCTCGCCGCGTAATAGCATGCCCTGCAAACTATGATACACACGCTGGTTAAGAGGATGATGGTTTAGTTTTGTCATTGAGCGCGAGGTGTTTCCAAATTCATATTGCTAAATAAAACGCTAAATATCTAAGATATGTACATGCTCGGCACGCATGGCCACCGCGTGTGCTCTCAGGCAAAGGCTGCGCCAGTGCAAGTTAGGGCGCAGCATGGATCACGCCTTTGGAGCATCTATAATTTAAACAACAGGGTATTATGCGCTCAATATACCATATCTGATTTAAATATACAATATACAATTATCTATCCCAATATATTGTATATTCAACAAGAGACGGCTTTATTTTATCGCCGTCCGTTGGACATTCGCGCAACATCCTCTTTAGAGAACTACGTGTAGCCATTGACAGACGAAAATACCCCTCCTAAATAGCTATGTATAATTTAATCTTACTGATATTTGATATTGGGGTGAGAGCTCGCCAACAGTGCCTGCACGCTTGGGTGGCTGCACTTCGGCATGGTGCCCATAGCGCGCCCTACGCAGACCATCTGACAACATCTACAGGTGGGTGGCTTCGGTCACTCACTTTTGGATTGACAAGGTTAAGCGTATTGGTTTGTTTTGGCACTTTGCCGCATGGTACAATCGCAACATAACAAGTATTTTCGTGCACAAGTGAAAACAGGCACAAGCATGACTGACACCCTCACCGTTTACCAACCGCAAGATCTTACTAACACCGGCGACTATGCCCAACTGGACGCGCAGTACCGAACCGATGCGGCGCTAGTGGAACTGTGGGCAACCTGGCAGCGCAAAGCTAAGAGCAAGCTGACCGCCACCCACTATCGCCGCGCAGGACAAAGGTTGCTGCGCACCATTGGCAAACCTTTGCAGGCCATCACCGCCACCGACCTGGATACGTGGGCCAAAAACCTGGCAGGCTTGGACAACACCAAACGCACCACCGTCCTAACCATGCGCAGCCTGTTCGCCTTTGCCTTGAAGATGGGCTACATTCGTGTGAACCCTGCGGTCATGATTGCAGCACCCACCGCAACCAGTGCCATTCACGCCCGCACGCTCACCCAACAAGAGGTGATTGCCCTGCTGCTATATGCTAAACCAGGGCGCGACCAGGCGCTCATCCGCTGCCTCTATTCCAGCGGGGCGCGGATCTCTGAACTTGTGGCCTTGCAGTGGAAAGATGTTGAACCAACCAAAGAGGGGGCCATCCTGCACCTGATGGGCAAGGGTGGCAAGCAACGGGCAAGTGGGATTTCACAGAGTGCCTACAACGCACTGCTGGCAATCCGCAAGCCGGGCATTGACCTGGTGTTTGACTGCGACCGCACCACCGCACACCGGGCGATCAAGGCCGCGGCAAAAAAAGCAGGAGTCACCAAGCCAGTATCACCGCATTGGTTCCGGCACAGTCACGCCAGCCACAGCATCGCCAACGGTGCCAGTG
>JBBQIG010000508.1:0-4415 GCA_038324715.1 Anaerolineae bacterium
CCCATGAACATGCTAGATATGCTGCACGAAATTCTGAAGCAAGACCAGGGCAATCTTCGCCATGTGCGTCAGTTGATACACGTCTATCAAGAAGATCACCAACCCACTCGCGAGGCGTTGCGAAACCGTGTTTGAGCTAGCGTTTCTAGGAACTTCTGCCTCTGCGCCATCGATCCACCGCGGCCTATCCTCTGCACTCGTCATGGCGAATGAATTTCGCTTTATGGTGGACTGTGGCGAAGGCACCCAACGCCAAATTTTGCGTAGTGGTCTAGGCTTTCGCCGCCTCGACCGTATTCTGTTGACCCACGGTCATCTCGATCATATCCTAGGGCTAGGGGGGTTGGCGAGCACCTTGGGTCGCTGGGAAGCGTTAGAAGAGCTTAACATCTATGGCGGCGTCAGTGCGCTGGCACGCGTCACCGGGCTCATGGATGTGGTCTTTGGACCCAACCAAATGCCCAAAGTGGGGGTTTCGCTCAATCTCATTGATGAGGGGCTACTCTTTGACGCCAAAAACTTCACAGTCTCAGCTTTTCCCGTCCAGCATCGTGGAGAGGGCTGCTATGGCTTTACCTTTGAGGAAAAGAGCCGCCGCCCCTTTGTGGCAGAACAGGCTGAAGCACTGGGCATTCCGAATGGGCCTGTGCGCCGTGACCTTGCCAACGGGCAGACCGTCACTCTCGCCGATGGCCGCGTGATTCCACCCGAAGCCGTGTTGGGCGAACCGCACCGTGGGGCAAAAATCTGCTTTGTGGGCGATACGAGTCACACAGGCCCTTTGCACAAAGTAGTCGCAGATGCAGAACTCTTAGCCATTGAATCCACCTATTTAGAGGCCGACCGCGAATTGGCGCGCGCCCACGGTCACATCACAGCCGCCGCCGCCGCGCGCCTGGCACACAAGAGTGGCGTCAAGCACTTGGTGCTACACCACATCAGCCGCCGCTATTACACGCAAGATATCTTGGCTGAAGCCCAAGCCATCTTCCCCAACACCCACGTCGCTTCCGATCTTGACCTCTTCCGCGTCAGCAAAGAAAAGCCGGTGGTGGTGAGTAGCCTGCGCGAGCGATAGAGGGCACACTAGAAATTCTTCGTCACTCGACAGAGTGCACTGTAAAGCAACACCTCGATCTTGTCTGGCGAAACAATTTAATTTGTGAAAACAGTTGCCCCGAAGTCCAGATTTATGAGGACTTCGGGGCAAATTTATTCTTTATAGTTTCCCCAACAGTTTACCCACTCACTGTACGAATCCTGCGGCAGTCCGCTTATTCCAGGCCTTGCTCATCCCAGTAGGCGTTCAACTCCTGGGTAAAGGTTTGATCCATAAAGCTAACTGTGCTGAAGATTGAACGATCGAGAGCGGGCGCGGCGCGCAGCACCTCTGGATCAACTTGTAGCAACGTAATGCCATAGAGCGTCTCATTGCCCATAACCGTGAGGGTGAGATCGGCGACAGGGAAAGGTGTGAGCAGCACCAAGTCGGGTGAATAAAAGCTATTGGTGGTGAAGATACCTAGATAGGCCACTCGTTGATCATCCATGTCAAGCAGTAGATCCTCAATCACGCCAAGGTCCGCCCCCACTTGACCCGCATGCAGCCCAATCAGTTCAGTGGCACGAACAGGCACAGCCTCAGCACTAAACTCGAGCGTAAGCCCCGACTCCTGCCAGAATGGATTTACAGCGTCATCCCACGCAATGTCACCTGGGGCGGGCCACTCGTCTTCGACCGCTGGCACGTCATCCAACTGATCTTCCGATAGTTTCAACACGAGCTCCAACTCTTGATTCCAACCAAAGGCAGAGAGGGGCAGAGGTCGATCTTCATCGGTCAGATCCAAGAATCCCCCATAGTTGACGATCACATAGAGAATCTGCCCCGTTTCCAGATCAACAAGCAGATCATCGACATCGGCAATCACATCGCCTGCCAAATTCTCTACATCTCGGTTGACAAAGTAGTTGGCACTGACCAAGACATCGGTGAAGCCAATTTCTGCGGCTAAACCTTCTTCTTCTTCTACAGCCACGCCTTCTTCTACCGGTTCACCGGTTGTCAACGCATCAGCGTCTACATCTTCCACCGCTATAGGTAACTCTTCACCTGGCACCGGGTCTAACAGTGGGCCTTGGTCAACGGCATCACCTTCAGAAGTCAAAACACTGGGTTGCTCTGGGGCAATACAGGCTGCCATTGTGAAGGTGAGCAGGAGTAGGGCGCAGAAAAAGGTGGGTAGATGTCGCGATTTGGATTTACTTGCAATCATGTCGGTAGTCCTCCTGATCATGTTTGTACTATTGATTAAATGTTTCACATGGCAAGGCAAGATCCACATCCTGTGGTAAAGCCTACAACCTGTGGTTCGGCCTAGACTGGCATGTAGCGGCAAATTCATCTACTCTAAGTTGTCGAAGCCGTGTAGGAGATACTCTAACTCTATAAGCGAGAAGCGAAGGATACAATGGACTGGGAGATAGAGTGGGGATACACCTTTGGTACGAATATCGACAAAAAAGTACGCCCTTGCAAAAGCTGGAATGCTTTTACAAGGGCGCAGAACGAATAGTTTAAATGTTATGGAGTGGGGACTGAAAAAGTGAATGAATAGAGCGTGTGGGCGAGATAAGCCCGGTGCAGCTTTGCCGACACCCCTCACTACCGCTATAATTTAATTCGTGAACTTAACTATTCTCAACCCAATGACAGATACTTCCCCAGCCGCCGCAACCACTATTTTGCGCTCTGATATTTTTCTCTTTGAGTGTCTCCACAATAGGTTGCGTGGCATTACCAAATGAAGGAGCATTACCAATGGCGAAAGCCACGGCACAAGAGAACGCTGAACGCGATGGCACCCCTCAAGCGGGAGAGCAAGAAGTTATAGACGAGCAATCTGCTACCCCAATCGCCACAGAATCAGCCGAAGAAGCAGCCGCAAAACCTAGTGAGGATGAATTGAAGCGGGTGATGGTCATTGGTGCCCATCCAGATGACCCAGAGTTTGGGGCAGGGGGTACGATTGCCAAGCTTGCCGCCCAGGGCAAAGAAATCACCTACGTCCTGGCGACGAGTGGTGACAAGGGCAGCCATGATCCCAATATGCGTCCTGGACAATTGGCTACGATCCGCGAGCAAGAGCAACGCGACGCGGCAGCGGTGTTGGGAGTGAAGGATGTTATCTATCTGCGCTATGCAGATGGCATCTTGGAGAATACACTTGCGCTGCGCGCACGGATTGCCCACCTCATCCGCCTGCACAAGCCCCATATTATCCTTGCCATTGATCCGTGGCGGCACTATCAACTTGCTCCCGACCATCGTGCGGCTGGCTATGCGGCTCTCGATGGCCTTTGGGCCGCGCGCGAATGGCACATCTTTGCCGAACAGCTTTATGGCGACGAAGATCCGTGGCGTGTGAGCCAAGCCTATCTTTATTGGACAGACAATGCCGATCACTTTGAGGACATCAGCGATACAATCGACAAGAAAATTGCGGCACTCGCTTGCCATGTCTCGCAAGTCGGCACAGATACCAAGAAGCTAGACGAACGGATGCGTGAACGAAGCAAGGACGTGGGCGAACCACTGGGCATGGCCTACGCCGAAGGCTTCAAGCTCATCAAGTTCTAAGCATAAGCACCACAGTTAAAACCGCCACAGCTAGTCATCACAGCGAACGATCACAGCGAACGATCACAGCGGATGGCAACTGGCACTCTCACGAGAAAGGGAACACACATGGAACGCCCCAACATCCTGATTATCATGACCGACCAGCAAAAGGCCACCGCCAGCCATCTCTATGGCAATGCCAACTGTGAAACTCCCAATCTGGCCGCGCTGGCACAACAAGGGGTACGCTATGAACACGCCTACACCCCACATCCCTTGTGTATGCCAGCACGTGTCTCCTTCTGGACAGCTCAGTATCCCCACAGCCACGGCTCGCGCCGCAACGAAACCCCCATGCGTGCTGGTGTCGAACACGCAGCCCAAATATGGCACGATGCAGGCTATCATCTGGGCCTGATCGGCAAAAACCACTGCTTTGAGCGCGCCGAGGATTTGAAACTCTTTGACACCTGGTGTGAAATCTCCCACGGTGGCTTACCTAGTGGCTTACCTGACCAATCTGAACCACGCGGTATGCCCTGGTTTCGCCCGCGCCAGGGCATTGACGCCGCCCATGAAGCTCGCCGCACCCTCATCGCACAGAACCCGCGCTTTGGCTATGCCATCACAGACTATCCGTTGGAGGATTACTCAACGGGACTCGTGACGGGGCAGACGGTGCGCTTTTTAGAGCAGCACCAGCATGAACCCTTTGCGCTTTGGGTCTCCTATCCCGATCCCCATGAGCCGTGGGTCGTGCCGCGCGCCTATGCGGATCTCTTCCCGCCCGAGC
>JBBQIG010000509.1:0-4411 GCA_038324715.1 Anaerolineae bacterium
GCTTGGTCAGAGGTATACGCTTTCTCTATATAGCTTTGGGTATCATTTTAGTGGCGAGCGTTGGCTTGCAGGACTTTTTTGCAGGGGCAGCCTTGTTGGTGAACTCGAGCTATTTGGAACTTCACCGTACCTTTGCTCACACGATTGAATTGTTTGTGATTCTCCTCCCCATCGTCGCTATCTTTAGTAAATGGGGTTGGCGGTTGGGGCTGATGAGCCTGTTGCCCTTCTTCCTGATCGCTTTGCAGTATATCTTTCTCTCCACCGTGGTCGGGATGGGATGGCCCTTGTGGATACGCGGGTTACATGCTGTGAATGCGATTGTCATCTTTTGGGTGGCACTGCATCTCACGACCTCGGCATTACGTCGAAATCGCACTGTATAAGGCATGCTGCAAAAATAGTAAATCCTAATCGCTATGAAACATAGAAGGAATTCACAATGATTGACGCAATTTTTGTGTCACCGATGGTTCACGTCACTGTCGGCACACTAGTACTCATTAGCTGTGCGCTTGCACTTTTTGCAACTGTACGCTCCGCATGGGGCAAGCGCCCCTTTTCCGCTGGAACGCATGGACTTTTTATTCTCTTTCAAGTGATATTGATGGTGCAGGTATTAGTGGGCATCAAACTACTCGACCAGGGACTTGGCCCCCTGCAACTTTACATTCATTATCTTGGCGGTGTAGCACCGCTAGGCTTTACCTTGCTCTTTTACTGGTTTCCCGGAGCCGATAGCGTAGCCAAAACCCGCCGCGCAGCAATTGTCATTGCCTTATCATTCGCGTTTGTACTGTTGACCTTTGTCGTGGGCAGCATGTATGTTTCCGGGGACGTATGAGTACATTTGTACCGTGCCAGGACATGATATTCTTGGCATGAAGGGTACATTTACTGTGAAGTCGTTTACAGTGAAGTAGGTGTGTGGGTGTTGGTGAAGAACGCGCAACGTATTATAAGAGTTTGCCGGAAGCCGAGGCTTCCGGCAAACTCTGCTCAAGCTAGTTTATTCGCAGTCGATGTAATTCTGTGCTTGTAGGTCAGCACGCATGCTGGCAATTGCTTCTTCTGGTGTAATCTCACCCAAGATCGCTTGGATACCATACTGGCTCACAATGTCCATTGCGGGGCCGGTGTCCTCACGCACAACCTGTAGTTGTGCATACTCCCGCACAATCTCCTGGGCTTCTGGCACGTTTTCGGGTGTGCGTACCGGGTTCTCCCAATTGACGGTTTTCGGATAGGGTGCGCCGTGATCCATGGCATGACTTGCGCCCACTTCGGTCAGCGTATAGACCCCATTCTCCACGGTGTAATCATGCCCCTCAATGCCCAGGGTTGCCAGAATATTGCCTTCGGGACTGTGCCAGAATTCTAAGAATTGACAGGCTTGTTCTTGATGCTCGCTATCGGCATGAACGACCCAGTAGCCATCATCGCCAGCGCGCAACAAGGCTTCGCCGTTGGCTCCTTGGGGTGGCGCAATTCCACACATCTCAAAGGAGCTATCGGGATCCTCGGCAGCGACTGTTTCGTTGAAAAGTCCCACCCAAGCCGCCCAGTAGATCATCATCCCGGCTCGATCTGAGAAGATGAGTTCGCGCGATGCGCCCGTGTTGTTGGTGGCAAAGTTTGGATCGAGAATGCCATCTTCGTAAAGCTGCGCCAGCCATTCATAGATCGGAATGGCTTCCTCGGTTGCCCAGGGAATGTCCCAACAGGCATTTTCACCCTGTGCATAGCCATAGGGAAGACCAAGCGTTCCCATAAAGGGCTGAATGTCATATAACCCCGCCAGGGTCAAGCCATAGGTATCATCTTGACCGTTGCCATCTGGATCTTGGGTCGTAAACGCTTCGAGCATGGCTCGGTAGCCTTCTAGATCGGTCGGCGGTTCGATCCCCAATTCCTCCAGCCAATCACAGCGTACCGTGGGCAGAATGCCACCTTCATCCTTGTTAAAGACCGCATAGATTTCGCCATCCTCACGGCGAATGCGTTCCCACTCGGCAGGATCAATGACTTCTGGATCAGAGAGGATTGGTGAGTTCTCAATACATTGTGTGAGCGGCGCAAAGAGATCTTGAGGGTAGAGCCGTTCAAAGACGGGCGCTGTCATGTACATCAAATCGACGGTTTCGCCTGCTCCCAGTGCAGTAACTAACCTTTGGTCATATTCACTGCCGGGTGGCTTGATGAAATTGATGTCTAGCCCGGTGAGACGTTCGACTTCATCCATGAACATCTCATGTTCTTCAGGGTCTTTGCCACCTGCCACAACGGTATAGGCGGTCAGTTGACCCCCAGCGGTTTCAACTGTGCTGCCGGTTGTCGTCTCCTCTCCAGTTGTCCCATCAGTTGTCGTAGGGGCGACTGGTACTGCACAAGCACTTAATGTGCAGGCGAGCACAATTCCGAAGGCAGGCATTGTCCAACGCCGCCATTGTTCCCATGACATAGTTTGTCTCCTTTTGTAAATCTGTAAATGCTACCCTTGAGGTAAGGTCTGCACTGTTGCTTGGGAAAGCCCCCAGAGTATGCCCTGTTTTTGTTAACATTTTGTTAACAAAGATATTACAGGAGGTTATAAGAAGGTATATGTACATTGCAAACTCATTAACCTAGGGATGTACTAAGATGAGAAGTCTCATATTCGTGCAATAAAACTTCCGGAAATCTTGTGGATTCTCAATCTACTACTGTCAAGATGAAGATTTCAGCAGACTTTGTGCCAGTTCTTGTTATCCGAAATTTGGGTCCCCCACTTTTCGAATACCTATTCATTTCTGGCAAGTAACCGCATCTACTACAAGTCTGGGAGTAGCTAATCAAACTGTTGCTGCCGAAATAGGTTTGGAGATTGACGAGGGATAATGAAATACGAGGTGGAGGCAGTTCAACTAGAGGAATAGCAGTCCAAATTAGGTCAGCGGTTGGAAAGGGTCATGGTATGGTTCTTGCCCAGCATAGCCACACTATGCTACATGATGGCCCAAGTTAAAAGCAAAACGCCCCTACCAGGGGGCGTTTCGATTAGGCGATTGTATACGGGCGGAGAAATTCGCACGCATTCCACGAAGATTAAGTTACTCGGCGGCTGTCGTGACTGACATACGAGTGGTAGAGACAATAGTGGGGCCAGGCAAGTCATCAGTGCTGGTGCCGTCTTCGACCATAGTCATGCTGGCACCTTCTGGCAGCAGGAAGACAACGGCCAAACGAACATTCTCTTGTCCGGCGTTGCCGGCTGCATGGAGATGTCCAGCTTCTTCGGTCCAGAACTCGCCAGGGCCGTAGACAGTCTCTTCTCCAGTCACCTCATCGCGCTCCGTCACCTCCCCCTCAAGTATGGTAACTAGCACCAGCCCTCCATGCGTATGGGGGGGCGTCCAGCTCCCAGGGGCTAGGTCTAGAATAACCTGGGCCGCCTCAAAGTTGCCCAAGCTTTCGGTGACTGACATACTGGTGCGAGAGACAGTCGTGGGGCCAGGCGGCAGATCACCAGTGTTGGTGCCGTCTTGGACCGTAGTCATGCTAGCACCCTCTGGTAGAAGGAAGAGAGCAGCCGCACGAGCATTCTCTTGCCCGGCATTGCCGGCGACGAGGATATCTCCAACTTCTTCAATAAAGAAGTCGCCGACACCATGGACGGTCTCTTCCCCGGTTGCCTCAGGACGCACTGTAATCTCCCCTTCAAGCACGGTGACTAGCACTGGCCCTCCGTGCGAGTGCGGTGGCGTTGCGCTATCAGGAGCAAACTCTAGAATGACTTGGACCGCCTCAAAAGGTACAGAAAGTGCCGCCGCCGTCATCTCCTCAGTAGACGTGATTTCTTCCGTCGGTGTAAGCTCCTCCGTCGAGGTCATCCCTTCGGTCTCGGTCACTGCCTCTGTAGATGTCACCTCCTCCGTGGGAACTGCCTCTTCCGTCGGCTCTTCTGTAGCCTCCTCTGTGGAAGTCACTTCTTCCGTAGGTGCAATCTCTTCTGTAGATGTGCCGGTGTCTGCCGGGGCCACTGGCGCAACTTGGCAACCAGCCAACACAAGTACCAAACAAGCTAAACAAGCGAAAACGTACCGCATCGTGTTGCTCCTTCTAAATGAGTAAACAGGGGCCATTATGACGAAACCAGTAGCGATTATGCGGCTACCGGAACGTTACGCATTGGGTCGAAAAGCATCAGACGCCAAATAGGATAAAGCTAACGTCCTTAGCTTCACTCAAAGTTGCAAACGAGGTAATGCGACCAGGTCGTCTTGGTTATCTACATTTGGTTATCTACATCGGGAAACGGAGTCAAAAAAACTGGATAGCAAAGATCATTATCGCGCCGCTACACCAAATGTCAAGAACGTAAATAGGGCCATTTAGGGCAATCGCGAACTATGAAATCTATAGTGGAATAACG
>JBBQIG010000510.1:0-4385 GCA_038324715.1 Anaerolineae bacterium
ATGCCCTGTGGGTCTACCTCCATCTGATTGTGAAGGACTGCATTGGGCACGAGGAGAAGGAGATGCCAGCTACTGCACTGGCTCAACGGTGGCTGGAAGTTGTAAAGTGGGACAATGAGGCCGTACTTCAGCAAAAAGGGGCTATGGCACAGACGCTGCTTCAGGAACTCACCGTGCTAGTAGCTGATCTGCCCCCTAGCTGACGTCATCTTTATGCCACTGTCTTTTGGAAAGACTGTAAGCAGATGACCGTGCCGCGCCAATGCTTGCCGTTGGATTGGTGATGATCATAGAGGGCGGGCGAGACGTGCGGAGCATGGGCGGCGCAGTATCATGTCAGTCTAACCGTAGTTGCGATACTGTGGAGATATCAAATAGAGTCACTACGTAGCAGCAGTTTCCATCAGGATCTGCAAACGATGCAATCCATATTGCTTACCAGCACCTTAGGCTATTTACCGCCAAGTGCTTTTTCGGAGACGTTTACACTCTTACTCCACTTGGACTAGTTCCAGGGGGCAGGTCACCTACACGCCTAGTTTCTCGAGTAATCCAACGCTCTGCGATGCGAATCTTGATGCTTCTCCAATTTCCAAATCCACCTAGATAATGCTTGAGGTAGAGACAATGGCGGCACGCCCGAATTTACTTTACATTCATAGTGATCAACATAACCCACTAGTTTTGGGTTGTGCCGGTGATAAGCTGGTCGAGACACCAAATCTAGATCGATTAGCTGCTGAGGGTGTACTTTTTTCAGATGTCTACTGTTCGTCCCCAATCTGCGTCCCCTCGCGCATGTCGATGTTAACTGGACGTCACCCCTCTCAAAATCAGGTGTGGACAAACAATCATCTACTAGATTCAGGTATTCCGACCCTGGCACATAGCATGGGAGCCGCAGGCTATCACCCGGTGCTGATTGGACGGATGCACTCCGTTGGGCCTGATCAACTGCATGGGTATGCCGAGCGTTTTGTGGGCGACCACAGTGGGAACTTTCTGGGAGGCGCGCCGGTAGACCGCGGGGTGCTGGATGGCACGGCAGGACCAGAGCGGGTCAGCCTCACGCGCGCTGGCGCAGGGCAATCGGCCTATCAAGTCCATGATGAGGATGTTTGCGCGTCAGCCGTGGATTACTTCAACCGGTTGGGCGTGCAAAAGCGCGCCTTTGGTGAAATTGAACCCTTCAATGTATCGGTGGGCTTTATGCTGCCCCATCCTCCCTATGTCGCTCGGCGCGAAGATTATGAGCGCTATGCAGATCAGATGACGTTGCCCACGCGACCTGAGCGTCACGATCAAGTGCAGCACCCCTATATTCGACGTTGGCGTGAATACACTGGCATTGTCGAAGTCAGTGAAGAAGAGATACGCCAGTCACGTGCTGCATATTGGGGACTTGTACACCGAGTGGATCTGTTGGTGGGGCAAATTTTAGATGCATTGGCAGCCAATGGCCTGGCAGAAAATACGCTCATCATCTACACCTCGGATCATGGCGATATGCAGGGTGAGCATGGATTGTGGTGGAAGCATGTCTTCTATGAAGAGTCGGCGCGCGTGCCGCTGATCGTGCATTGGCCTGGTGTGATTCCTGCTGGGCAACGTTCTGATCGTGTTATTAGCGCACTTGATGTGACCGCGACGATTCTCGACGCCCTTGACGCGCCTGCACTCCCCGCAAGCCCAGGGCGGAGTTTCTTGGGGCTGGTGAGTGACGCACGCCCCACTCCTGATTGGGAAGATGTTGCCTTTTCAGAATATGTGGCAGACCAGTATACGCCAGATGGAGAGTCCTATCATCGCATGGTGCGTTGGGGACCGTGGAAGTTGGTCTATTACGAGGGCATGGAACCCCAATTGTTCAACTTGGCAGAAGATCCTGGTGAGATGACGGATCGTGCGGCTGACCCGGCGTGTTCGTCCATTCGGGCAGAGCTTACTGAGCGGGTTTTGGCGGATTGGTCGCCTGCCGCTATTGCGCCTGTGATGGCACAAAAACGCGAGGAGACCAAGGTTCTGCGGCAATGGGCAAACCATACGCGACCCGCCGAGCAATATCGCTGGCCTTTATCCCCAGCCATGAACCGCCTGGATGATTGGCCGCAGGCTGACGAAAGCTAAGGTTGTACAGATTGTATTACAGTGGGCTGTGCTAAAATATCCCTATGGAGCACTCGCAAGTTGTTAATCACACTGACCATCGTCCCTGGCCGTTGCCATCCGCGCCGTGGGTGATGCGCCAGACCTGGTATGATTTGCTTTTTGCCCACTGGCCCATTCCTATCGACGTGATGCGGGCATTAGTTCCGCCGCAAATGGAGCTGGATACGTATGATGGCGTGGCATGGGTTGGCGTCGTGCCTTTTGGCATGTCGCATGTCGCGCCACGTGGTTTTCCCGACGTGCCTGGGTTGTCGGCCTTTCCCGAACTCAACGTTCGTACCTATGTAACGGCTCCCGCGCTACCAGGGGCAGACCTCAGCATGAGCAAACCGGGCGTCTATTTCTTTAGCTTGGAAGCCGCCAATCCTGTGGCAGTAACCGTGGCGCGCCAACTCTTCAAATTGCCCTATTTCAATGCACGGATGAGTCGTAAGGCTCGTGGTGAGGCCGTTGACTATACAAGCCACCGCACCCACCGCGGTGCACCACCTGCCGATTTTGTAGGCACTTATGCCCCCACGGGTGAGGTCTATCGCAGCAGCCCAGGAACTCTAGACCATTGGCTGACCGAACGCTATTGTCTTTATACAACGCATGGCGACAAGCTCTTTCGCGGTGAGATTCACCACATACAATGGCCCCTGCAACCTGCCACGGCAGAGATCATGACGAATACAATGGCGGCAGCGTCGGGAATCACATTGCCCGCGCAAGCACCTCTTCTCCACTTTGCTCGACGGATCGATATGGTCGCCTGGCCTCTGACTGTCGTGAATTAACCCGATGCATCGTTACCGCCTCGGGATTCCCGTCAAGGTGGTTGGTGCGCCGCTGCGTGCCTATGATAGCCGTCGTTGGCCCCAGCAGCCTCACCTGAGCGTAAGCCTTGCTTACCTGCGTGACATTTTTGGCTATCTGCACCAGCACGCCATCAGCTTCTACAGGTTGGCAGGGCAACTTGCGCCCTACCTAACTCACCCCGACTTGCCACATTTTCATCATCAGCTAGAGGAATGTGCCACCGAATTGGCTGCGGTGGGGGATTTGGCGCGCCAATCTAACATGCGCTTGACCCTGCATCCTGCCTTCTATGTGCAGTTGAATAGCCCCAATCCAGCACAAGTGGGCCGCGCTCAGATCGAACTGCGAGCGGCTGCGGCGTTGTTGGATAGCTTAGGGTTGGGCAGCGAGGCGGCGATTGTAATTCATGTGGGCAGTGCTTTTGGCGATGCCCGCCAAGGGCGAGCGCGATTTGTCAACGCCTATGATCAGTTGCCACCTGCTGTACGCGCACGCGTGGCTCTGGAAAATGATGACCGTACCTATGACATCAGCGATCTACTCTGGATTCACAAGCGGACGGGGGTGCGTTTGGTGCTTGATGTGCTGCACCATCGCATTCTTAATTCTGAGCGTCTTTCCCTGGTCGAAGCATTGACGCTGGCGTTGGGTAGCTGGGCTCCAGGTGAGCAGCCTAAAATCCACTTTAGCAGCCCGCGCACCGAATTGCGCCGCAGCGTGCGCCGCGGAGAGGTGCATCTGCAACTTCCCCTTCCTAATCAACACAGCGACTTTATCCACCCCTTTGAATTTATCGACTTCTTGCAAAGCGCGCGCGAGGCAGGGCTACCCGCCTTTGATATTATGTTGGAAGCCAAGGCTAAAGAGTTGGCTCTGGTGCGGCTGCGCCAGCAACTTGAGCGCTACGCACCAGAATTGGCTGCGGTGGTCGCTTGAGCGTCGGCTAGTGGGTCTGCCCAGCCTGGGCGCTGGATGATCGGTTGCACTGCTGGCCCGCGGTCTCCTGTAACTAGTCGCCCCGTCACCACCTGGGGATCATGCTGAAAGACCATAAGTGCATCTATCTCTAAAATCTCTTGGCGCAAGGCACGCTTGGTTTCGATGCTGGTCATGGGATAGATGTCATAGGAGGGAACCCACGCCAATCGATCCATGTGCGTTGCCCAACTGCACGCATCGCCCAAGAAGATCAACCGTTCGCCCTTATCCTCCACCCACACGACTTGGAGCCCTGCCGTATGTCCTGGTGTCATGGTGGTGCGTACTTGGCTGCCCAACCGTTGCGGGCCGTCTACCACGGTCATCTGCTGGGTCGCTAAAAGTGGCTGCCAATTATCGGCAATATAGGTCACTGCGGTGCGCTCGTTGGGATAGCTTGCCTCGCTTAACTCAATGCGCTGGGCAAGATAGCGGGC
>JBBQIG010000511.1:0-4384 GCA_038324715.1 Anaerolineae bacterium
CCCCTATTCTTGGGAAGGGCTAAAACGCGCGCTACAATTCCACCAGATTCGCATCGAATCACCTGTGCAGATGATGAACCTGACCAGCACAATCTCGCTAGAACCAGAGCCAATTGAGCTGGATGTCAAGGTAATTCTGCTAGGCGAACGGCGGATCTATTACCTGCTATCGCAAGCCGACCCGGACTTTTTGGATCTCTTCAAGATTGCCGCAGACTTTGATGATGAATTTGTACGTGATGACGAAAATACACGTCAATATGCCCGTCTCATTGCCACCATCATCAAACAGACCGAACTGCTGCCCTTCGACCGTTCAGCCGTCTGCCGCGCCATCGAACATGGCTCACGCTTGGTCGAAGATCGCGAGCGCGTAACAGCACGCATGCAAACCATCGTCGATCTCCTTGAAGAATCGGATCATTGGGCACGTGCGGCTGGGGCAACGGTGGTCAGCGCCGAACATGTGCAACAGGCCTTAGATGCCCAAATCTACCGCTCTGACCGCATACGCGAGAAGATGCAAGAACAAGTGCTGCGCGAGACAATTTTCATTGATACTCAAGGAGCTAAAGTTGGACAGATCAATGGTCTGTCTGTGATTAGCATGGGAACTTACGCTTTTGGTCGCCCAACACGCATCACCGCCACCATTCACATGGGCAAGGGCGATGTCGTAGACATTGAACGCGAAGTGGAAATGAGCGGCCCTTCGCACAGCAAAGGCGTGCTCATTCTTGCCAGCTACCTGCGCGCGCGCTTTGCCCAAGAGGAACCCCTTTCTCTGAGCGCAAGCTTGGTCTTTGAGCAATCCTATGGCGGGATTGATGGCGATAGCGCCTCTTCCACCGAACTTTATGCCCTGCTCTCCGCCATTGCCCAAGTACCGATTAAGCAAACATTGGCAGTCACTGGCTCTGTCAACCAATTAGGTCAAGTCCAAGCAATCGGTGGCGTCAATCAAAAAATTGAAGGCTTCTTTGATCTCTGCAATGAGCGCGGGCTAACTGGCGATCAAGGGGTGATGATTCCGAATGCTAATGTCAAGCATTTGATGTTGCGCCACGATATAGTTGACGCAGTGGAAGCAGGTCGCTTCCACGTCTATCCCGTCACCCTCATCGACGAGGGAATCGAGATTCTCACTGGCATCCCTGCGGGCGTTGCTGATGAACATGGCGTCTATCCTGAAGGCACAATTAATCGCATGGTCTCTGATCGCCTCACCGAGTTTGCCCAAAGACGCCGCCAGTGGGATACCAACAACAACGAAGATTAAGCAACAGAAGTAACAATATGTAACACCCCTTCCTTGGAGCTGGAAGCTCTAAGGAAGGTTTAGCGACTAGAACGAATACCGGAAGAACAGCAGAAGATGAATGCAGCAATGAATCAAGAAGGGCAAACAATGAACGAAGATACACCTGAACGCCGCGGAGGACGGATTGTGGTGGCGTTGGATGCCTCACCCTACAGCCTTGCCGCATTGCGTACCGCCGCCGAGCTAGCCATGCTGCTCGACATTGAGCTAGAAGGGGTTTTTATCGAGGATATTAACCTTCTCCACCTCTGTGGTTTTCCGTTTGGTCAGGAGATCGGCTCCTATACTGCCACCGTGCGACGCGTGGATAACGTTGGGGTGGAACGGCAATTGCGTGCATTAGCAAATGTCATTCAACAGTCGATGAGCCAAATGGCGACTCGCATGCCTGTGCGCTGGCGCTTTAATGTACGGCGTGGTGTGGTGGTGAATGAATTGCTGGCGGCGACACAAAACGCCCACCTACTCTCTCTGGGTCGTTCAGGTCAAGTACGACGCCAATCGCTTGGCTCGACTGCGCGTGCGCTTGTACAACAGAGCCAACGCCCCCTCTTGTTACTCGGCATCAGTGGGGGTCTGGTTTACCCCCTCGTCGCCATTTATACAGGAACTGCCCCCGCTAAACGCGCCTTGGAATGGATGGCAACGTTAGCGCGCTATAACCCGCAGCCTGTACGCGTGCTTGTCGTCGCGCGCCCCGATGCGTCCCAGTCCCTTGCCGAGTTGCAAGACGAAGCGAGTGCCATTCTAGGCGACCATGCGGCAGAGTTCATTCCCGTGCGCTATGGCAATGTATTGATGACCCTACGCGCCCATGATGGCGGCACGCTGGTGCTCTCCAGCGAACAGACAGATCTTATAACCGAACATTCAGGCCCAACCGTGATCGTGCCATAAACTTTGCTGGGTGCATGTACACACGTATAAGTGGGCAAACAGGTTAGAAATCAGGGGAATGGAAGAGGAACAAATTCTGATGGAGCGAGCAGAGCCATTATCTCACATCTCTCATGTAGAGACTTCAGAGGTGGGTATTACATGCAACCAGCCAGATGGCAACCAGCATGTGATTCGCTGGGATGATCTACAAACCGTTCTCCTCGAAACCACAGACGAAGGCCCTTTTGTTGACGATGTTTGGTGGGTTCTCATCGCCGCCAAAGGCACCTACAGGGTCGCACAAGGAGCCAGCGGTGAAAGCGAACTATTTGCACAGCTGCAAACGCTCCCAGGCTTCAACAATGATGCCGTAATCGAAGCCATGGGTTCAGTCGAAAATCAACAATTCCTCTGCTGGCAACGGTAGTCAGAATCATGACGTTGCCCATAAGCGCAGAGGCTGTGGGCAATTTCTATCCCAACACCGCCGCGGGATCACCCAAAAGCAAGAGCAGCCGCACCACTTCTTCGCCGCTGGCAATTGTCACAATCGCAAAGGTTCCCGGCAGTTCATTCCCCCACAACGAAGCCGGAAAGCGCGCCGCC
Organism: Anaerolineae bacterium; assembly: GCA_038324715.1. Taxonomy (GTDB): domain Bacteria; phylum Chloroflexota; class Anaerolineae; order Caldilineales; family Caldilineaceae; genus QEUY01. Next base: position 2,807 of record JBBQIG010000511.1, read on the forward strand.
AGTGAAGGGCTATAGTAAATAGAGACCGTTGCGCCCACAAGCTCTTCTGGGAAGTAGCTACGGATAAACTGGCGATCAAAGGGGGCAAAGCTCTCGCCCAATTCCACAGCTGCGGCTCCGGTAACACCTTCCCCCGGATTCCACGCCCGATCAATCCACCCCACATTGCCATTGATAAACAACACCGCATAAGCGCCATCATAGACGGTCGCTTGTGTCTGACCCAATGTGGCACCCAATCCAGTCACAAGATGTGCCGCTTCCCAATCTGCTTGCGTTAACCCCAGTCCATTCGAGCTATAACGCACAACCGCCGTAGGTGTCGCTGTGGGCGTTGGGGTATCAACAAAAGCAGGCGTGGGAGTGGGCGTCGCCCAACGACCGATGCCATTCACCATCGCTTGCACCTGCGCTTGGCGCAAGGCAAACTCGCGGCGGCTGTTGCCAGGGTGCGAAGCAAACATGGCATAGCCCTCACGCAACAAGATTTCATTGACAAACTGTCCATCCATCAAGAAGACATAGCGTAAGAGCGCGCCAGTTTCATCCTTGTCCACCGCATCTGGCTCAATAAAAACCGCTTGCCCCTCCACCAATTGTACATTGCGCTGCTGCGTTGCCAGCCCCGACGGTTCATCCATGTCTGGTGCATCCACCATGAGATAGCGCACAATCAGGCTCTCCTCGCCCAAGGCAACCTCAATTGTATCGCCACTGATTACCTTGGTCACCAACACCAAAATGCGTCCAAACTCCAGCGTGGGCGTTGGTGTAGGCGTCTCCGTGGGCGTCGAAGTTGGACTGGGCGTTTCAGTGGGCGTGGATGTAGGCGTTGGCGTAACAGTCGATGTCGGTGTGGGGGTCACGGTGGGCGTGGGGGTAAAAGTTGGCGTCAATGTGGGCGTCAGCGTCAAGGTCGGCGTAATGGTTGCCGTGGGGATCACAGGTTGCGCCTCTGAGCTAAACTGGAAAAGTACAATCCATAGGATCAGCACCCCTAAGAGCACAAGCAGAGCAATGCCCACCCACTTTAACCATGAAGGAATGCCTCTTCCGATTTCTTTGCCACTATCTTGCATGCCACGCGCTTCGATCTGCTAGTGATTCTGTGAGTGATGAGGTCAATCTAATGAGGTCTATCTAATAAGGTGGGGGTAGGGCAGCGGACTCTGATCCTACGCCGGGAATCAACCCCTCGCAGTCCAGATACCAGCCCATTTCGTTTGAATCTATTGATTACTCTGACGTAGTTGGTGGCAAAACAGTGACGGACTCTAATTCTACCATATCGTTGGCGGTAGCGTGTCCATCCGTTACGTGCACTGGCAAGCGCGTTATCCCTGCGCTTGCCGTCTCATACAACCCCAGCCATGTGCTGTATTCACCCGCAGGCAACTCCGCAGGGAGTGTCACAATCATTTCTCCCAATATTTTGTCACCCTCGGCCCAGACGCGGGTGGGAAAACGCTCTCCCCCTGGGGCAGCATCATAGCCAGCCACCCATGAGCCATTGCGGTCGAGCAGATGAACAAAGGCCGTATACTCCACGCCAAGCGTTGGCTCAGGAATTTCTGAAGT
>JBBQIG010000512.1:0-4381 GCA_038324715.1 Anaerolineae bacterium
ATAGCCCGCCACCAGAGGTACATCGACTGACAAGACGTCGGGGTCTGGGCTGCTGGCACCTAGGCGCACCTGAATTTGCTCAAATAGCGAATTGAACGGAACCATCTCAGCCTCAACATTGATATCGGGGTTCTCTGCTTCAAAGACGGCAATCACATCTTCCACGCCGTTCCAGTTGAGGGTCAGCCAAGTAATTGTCGTGACATCTTCCCCTGCCTCGGACTCGGCTGGCACGGCCCCTGTTGTGCCTGTCTCCCCGCTTGGTGCTGCGGGCACTCCTGTACAAGCAGTCAAGACCAGGAGCAGTGCCAGACTTGCCATCATGATAGATCGGTAACGCAGCATAATCCTTTTCCTCCAGTAGTTGTATACGGACTCTGAAATGGAACTGACGGTAATCACCTGTTTAGGATGTAAGTCAATACCCACTCCTTTCTCTAGCAACAGCGTGGAAAGAATGTCACACCGCGCCAATGAGAGACGTGGGCGCAAATCAGCAAGCGCTAGCAGAACTAGTTGAATAGTTCGTGCTCTGTACGCACCGCTTCTTCAACTTGTCCAGCCAATAACGCAAGACCTTCAGGTGCTTAGCATCACTGACTGCGCCCCAGATTATCCCAGTGGCAAGTGGCTCTTTCCCCTGCTACGGGCAAATTCGACGCGGTTATCTAAATAGCGGGAATTTAGGACAAGGAGCGCTCCTAAAAGCGAGTAAGCTGAATATGTTAAATGCAACAGTAGCTAAAAGGGTTTCTGCCATGAGTATACCCGAATTGTTTTGTGCTGTCGATGGTTTCTGTAAGCAATTCGATCCCAAGATGCACCAACAGTTACTTATGTATAGGCTCATGTATCTCTGTATAAAGAAGCAAAGAGACCTCTACGCCTTCCTTGGAATTTCTAACTTCGAGGGAAATTTGCGCTGTAACGCTCCAAGTTCTGCCCCACACCCCATCTCCACACGCTCATTCCTCTCTTCCATTTTTGGATTCTGTACAGGTTACGATATAATTATCAGTCGGCATGTTACCCATGCCTCGAATCTAGTTGACACGCCTTGGGACTAACAGACCGGGTGCTGCCAGTCTGGTACTGTGCAGTCAGTCTGTGGGATGAACAGGGCGGAAGACAAACCCATTTCAGGAGAAATAAAATGTCTGTAGTAAGCATGAAAGCCTTGTTAGAAGCGGGCGTCCACTTTGGTCACCGCACCCGTCGTTGGAATCCAAAAATGCGCCCGTATATCTTTACCGAGCGCAGCAAGATTCACATTATCGATTTGCAACAGACTGTGTTGCGCCTCAACGAGTATTACGAAATAGTGCGTGATACTGTTGCCAAGGGGGGTACAGTTCTCTTGGTCGGCACCAAGCGTCAAGCCCAGGCGACCATTCAACAGGAAGCCGAACGTAGTGGGATGCCCTTTGTCAACCATCGTTGGCTGGGTGGAACGCTCACCAACTGGGTGACGATTAAGCAGCGACTAGACTTCTTGCTACGCATGGAGCGTCGTATTGATGCTGGAGATTTCCGCAATCTTTCTAAAAAAGAGCAATTGAGCATCCAACGTGAAGTAGACAAGCTCAATGCCCGCATTGGTGGTCTCAAGACCATGCGCCGTCTGCCTGACTTGCTCTTTATTGTGGATACCAACCTGGAAGACTTGGCGGTGAAAGAAGCCAACAAGCTGAAGGTTCCCATCATTGGCATGGTAGACACCAACTCCGACCCGGATCCCATTGATTTTGTGATCCCCAGCAACGACGATGCCATTCGCGCCGTCAAGCTGATTGTCAGCATCATTGCCAACGCTGCCGAAGAGGGAATGCGCATTCGTGAAGTGGACATGGTCGATACCGGCCAAGTTAGCCGCAGCGAACTGGCAGATATGGAACAATATCTTGGACCCAGCACCCTTGCCAAGCTGACGACAGTGGGTGAGGACGATACCGATACCGACGTGGATTTGGATTACGATGTTGATCCTTATGTAGATGCCGCTGATGCTGTCGTTGCTGAAGATGACGTTGTTAGTGCCCTCGCCGTTGGTAGCGATGACGGACTTATTGACGACACTGTTGCCGAAGACGACGTTTTTGTTGCCGACTTCGCCGTTGATAGCGAAGACGAAGAGTAAGCGTTCATCGCATTGCAAGTGGAAACAACCAGTTCTAGTCGATCAATGCAAGATCTGCTAGTGTCCTGTCATGGATGAAATGATGGAAATAAATCGGTACTCGGACCGGCATTTCTCTATGAAAAAACGCTTTATATCCGAAACTTTTTCTATCACATGATGGCTGACAGGACACTAGTTCATTAAATGGAGAAAAACAATGGCTGAGATTAGTGCGCAAATGGTCAAAGAGTTGCGCGAGGCAACTAGCGCCGGGATACTAGATTGCAAAAAGGCCCTGACCGATGCCAATGGCGATTTCGAAGGGGCCGTGGAGATTCTTCGCAAGAAGGGTCTTTCAAGTGCAGCAAAGAAGTCGAGCCGCGACACCAATGAAGGAATGATTGGCACCTACATTCATTCTGGGGCGAAGGTTGCCGCAATGGTTGAGTTGAATTGCGAAACCGATTTCGTAGCACGCACCGACCGCTTCCAGCAACTTGCTCGCGACATTGCCATGCACATTGTGGCAGCGCGCCCAACCTATGTCACACGCGAACAAGTACCTGCGGACGTTGTCGAGCGCGAAAAGAGCATCTTTCGCGAACAAATGGTTGCCAGCGGCAAACCAGAGCAGGTCATCGACAAAATTGTCGAAGGCAAGCTTGATAAATGGCTCAGCGACATCTGTCTGCTGGAGCAGCCCTTTATCAAGAACCCTGATGTGACCATTCAATCCTTGCTGACGGATAGTGTCGCAGCATTGGGTGAGAACATCAGAGTCAACCGCTTTGAACGCCTTGCAATCGGCGAAGGTTAATCAATTCAACAATGCCCAGCCAAATATAATATGGCTGGGCATTGTTCTATCTCTGCTGTTACAAGAGCTATGTTGCCCTAGTAGGCAAGTAGTTTCGGGTCGTCCGGTATTTTTATGGGTATTCAGATTCGGTGTTCAGCACTGCTGAATGCTAGAATCGTTAAAATTTTATAGACATTGGCAAAGTAGGTGATGGTCACTTGGGCAAGTGACCGTTAGCGCGCCCACTCATCGCGTCTGCATCTCGCGAAACAGAGTAAAGTACCTATCAAAAACAGGGGATTTGCGTCCGGGCTGTGCCGCTTGGTACAACCGCTGGACTTTATCTAAAACGTTGATACAGAAAAACGTTGGCAATAGGAAGAGGGAGGAGAGAGAGAGCATGACCGAGTTAAAATACCGCCGGATTCTCTTGAAATTGGGTGGCGAAGCACTAGCTGGTGAAGGTGGCTTTGGCATCAACCCTCGTAAGGCCGAAGAGTTGGCCCAGAAGGTCATCCAAGTTGTAAACTTGGGTGTTCAGATTTCCGTCGTCATTGGCGGCGGCAACATCTGGCGCGGCAAAGAGGATGGACTTGACCACGGCATGGAACGCGTCACTGCCGATCACATGGGTATGTTGGCAACGGTGATGAATTCCCTCGCACTACAAGATGCTCTTGAGCGCAATGGCATCCCTTCACGCGTGATGACTGGTATTGAAGTACGTCAAGTCGCCGAGCCGTATATCCAGCGCCGCGCGGTGAGACACCTGGAAAAGGGACGCGTGGTCATCTTTGGAGCAGGCACGGGAAACCCTTATTTCACCACGGACACAGCGGCATCCTTGCGCGCCATGGAAATCGACGCCGAGGCGTTGATCAAGGCGACCAAAGTGGATGCCGTCTATGATAGCGATCCAAAAAAGAACGCCGATGCACGTCCCTTTACCCATTTGACCTATATCGAAGCCCTCAACATGCGTGTGGGGGTGATGGATAGCACAGCCGTCGCCATGTGTATGGATAATGACTTGCCCATCTACGTCGTCAATCTCTGGCACGAAGGCACGCTGGAAAAGGTTGTGCGCGGCGAAACAATCGGCACAATGATTACGGCCTAATACTAGAGGGCTTAATATAGGGACGACTCTATAAAGCAAGACAGAGGTGGAGATCAAGATAGCCAGAGAAGGTAGCCTCTAAAGATTTTCCTTCTCTGCCATATCTTTGCTAGAATACTCTGTATCCATAAATTGTATCCGTAAAGAAGTTAGTTTGACAATGTCACATTACATAACATGTGATTTCGGCGAAATATTGGCCCGCAAGTCGATGTATCGGACATCTACATCGGACGTTGGCCGACCGGTATGAGTTGTAGGCAATTCAGATCGTGCGCTGGCTAGACATAATGTGTCGTGCAGCACAGTTTGCTAGTCCATCATAGCGGTTTTCGTCTAGAAC
>JBBQIG010000513.1:0-4363 GCA_038324715.1 Anaerolineae bacterium
ATTGATCAGTTTGAGGTCACGAATCGAGCTTACCGTATCTGTGTTGAGCGCGGTGTTTGTTCCTGGCCTGTAGATCCTGGTAGCGCAACACGAGCCAACTACTTTACTGATCCGGCTTTTAATGAGTTTCCTGTGGTGAATGTGACACAACCCATGGCGGCGAGATATTGTGCTTGGCAAGATAAACGGTTGCCTACTGCGGCAGAATGGCAGATTGCTGCCAGCCTTGCGCCTGCAATCAATCAGCTTTTTCGTTTTCCGTGGGGACAGAGCTTTGATCCGCAGCGTACCAATAGCTCCACTACAGAATTCGGTGATACGATTGTGGTAGGCTCCTTTAGACCTGCTGGTGACAGCCCTGTGGGCGCTGCTGATATGGCAGGTAATGTGGCAGAATGGACGGCAACAGTTGCGCCTGTGGGTCAGTTATCTTTTGCGGTGGAAACACCACAAGAGGTGGAAACACCCCAAATGGAAGGAAGTGACGGAACAAAGTTCGAAGCAGTGGTGAAAGGTGGTTCCTTTGCCAGTGGAATTGAATCGTTGACTACTGGGTCTGAATCGTATGTAGAAATTGAGACCGCGATGCCAGAGTTGGGCTTTCGGTGCGCGGTGAGCCAATTGCTAGGTCAATAGTAACTTGCCGCGGCTGGCATCTGTTGCTACAATCGTACCGCTTTTACCGACAGCCGTATATAAAGAAGTTGGGAAAAAATTGATATGACGCAAGAAACGGTGGATGTAACCGACCTGACCGCCGAACTGGAATTTGCGTGTAAATTAGCACGTGAAGCAGCGACAATTGTAAATACGTTCTATGTGGGTTCATCTGAAGTTCGCTATAAGTCTGACCGTTCACCAGTGACTGAGGCAGATCGTTCGGCCAATCATCATATTGTCACAAGGGTGAAAGCGGCTTATCCGAATGATGGGATACTTTCCGAAGAATCGAAAGATGATTTGGTGCGTTTGGAAAAGGATCGTGTTTGGATTATCGATCCGCTGGATGGCACCAAAGAGTTTATTGCTCGAAATGGCGAATTCTCGATCATGATCGGGTTGGCAGTGAAGGGCAAGCCGATTTTGGGCGTAGTGATGCAGCCGGAGAGCGGACTGCTCTATGCTGGATACGTGGGAGTCGGTGCGTGGCTTTATGAGGCGGAAGAGAAGGTGTCGCTGCATGTGAGCGATACGGATAAGACTAACCGCATGATTTTGGTTAGCAGCCGCAGCCATCGACAGCAGATTACAGACAAGATTCGCTCAACATTGCGGATCACAAGTGAGCGAGTTCTGGGTAGCGTGGGGCTGAAGGTGGGCCTGATTTCGCGCCAATTGGCTGACCTGTATGTGCATCCTAGCCCTGGTTGCAAGGAATGGGATTTGTGTGCGCCTCATGCTCTGTTGGAGGCTGCGGGTGGAGTTGTGACTGATTGTTGGGGAAATCCATTGACCTATAACAATCGTGATGTGCGAGCGCATAATGGACTTGTTGCCTCCAATAATCGCATTCATAGCCAGGTGGTGGGTGTGGTCTCACAGATTTGTGAAGAATTTGGCTTTAACGAAGATGATGGATTTTGGTAAAGCATTCTTGGGCAAAGTTGCATCTATTATGGAGATTTTCGTTATCTGAGCTTTTGGTATAGGCTTTTTATCTATCGCTTTTTCCCTTCCACACCAGCATAAGGCTTGCGATATGGCGTCTAATCCGTTCGAGAGCCAGTGGATTTATGGTTTGCATGATCCTGGTGGCGAGCAGATTATGCTCGCTGCCAATAAGACAGGGTGGATTGTATTTACCGAGGCCGTAGGTCACGATCCGCGTAATCGAGCGGGTCAGGACTTTCGCCCCTATAGTAGTCGGGGGTTTGGGGTGATTTGCCGTATTAACAACGGGTATCACCCGCATGGCACGTTGCCTTTGAGCCGGTATTACGGAGAATTTGCCCAACGCGTTGGACATTTTGTTGCTTCTAGTCCTGGCTGTCGCATTTGGATTATTGGCAACGAAACGAATTACGACATCGAGCGCCCAGTGCTTTCACAGAAGCAAGGTTCTGGGCAACCAGGACCTACTGTCGCGTCGCAGAGTCCGTTTGGCTGGTTGGGCCGGTTTAAGTATTGGCTGCGCGGCTTTATGGGAAGCGGGCCGCGGCCTGCAGACCAGGGTGGGCCGGGTGCTTTCACTGTGCCAGCGCCTGCGGACGATCCTTACTTTCGTGGACTTCCGCAACGCTTTAGCGCACTGTTGGAGACGGGTGACATACCCGCACCAAGTGGCGATTCACGCGTCCATGCTGCAATGCCCAGTGAGGTGATTACACCTGCGCTTTATGTACAGTGTTATCGCCTTTGCCGCGATGCCATTCATCGTACGCCAGGGCATGAGCAAGATCAGGTGTTGGTGGCAGCCCCTGCACCGTGGAACAACCAAACTCAATATCCCGGAAATGAACGGGGTGATTGGGTGCGCTATTTGCAAGATGTATTGGAACTGCTGGGGCCGGATCATTGCGATGGCTTTACGCTGCATACCTATACACATGGGGCAGATGTACGTGGCATTACGAGCGAAGCAAGAATGCGACCGCCTTTTGCTGATCGACGTTTTGATTTTCGGGTCTATCAAGACTTTTTGAATGCTACACCTCTTTCCATGCGTCACCTGCCCGTCTACATTACCGAGACGGATCAGGTAGATGCATGGAAAGATGAAAATACAGGCTGGGTACAGGCGGCTTATCAAGAGATTGATGAGTGGAATCAGCAACCTGGCACGCAGAAGATTCGGGCGTTGGTGCTCTATCGATGGCCGCGCTTTGATCGATGGTACATTGATGGGAAACAAGGAGTTATTGGTGATTTCCGTTCGGTGTTGGCGACGGATTACCGCTGGGATCGTAGCCAGCCACAACCCGCGTCCTACCGTCGTGGTAACCGTTTGAAGGTGCTTGGCTATGTAAATTTGCGGCGCTCGCCGGGTTATGTGGGCAAGCCTGTAGATGATAGAGTAGTAGAACTTCAGCCAGGTCAACAAGTGGTGGTGATTGAGGATGGTAGTTCGCAGACGGATGCGTTGATTTGGTGGAAGGTACAGGTGGCAGAATCACAGCCGCCGGTTGTGGGATGGCTGGCGCAGTTTGGGCCAGATGGAGCGCCGCTTGTTGAACTAGTGGCAAGTGGAGAGCCGCCACCGACAGTACCGCCAACCAAGCCTCCTGATCCTCCCTCCCCAGTTGTCAAGGCGCGTTTACAGCGTGGTCAGCGGGTACGCCTGACTACGATTGTGAATGCTCGGCGGTCACCGGGCTATACCAATAAGCCAGCTGATGATGTTGTGCAAGAAGTGGCTGCCGGTATGGTCTTGCGACTGGGTGAAGGGCCACAAGTGGTTGATGGATTGGTTTGGTGGCTGGGTGCAATTGATGGGGGTGGCGCAATTGGGTGGATGGCAGAAAATTCACCGACTGGCGCAGCGTTGTTGGAATTGGTGGATCAAGGTGTGCCGCCAACCTCGCCGCCGACTTCACCTCCTGCACGCTTTAAGCCTGGTGATCGCGCACTAACTGTGGCTTTTGTACGTTTGCGTCGCACACCTGGATATATGAACAAGCCTCCTGATGATGTGGTGGCGGACATTTGGCAAGGGACGGTGGCAGTGATAGTCTCTGGGCCGAAGTCGCTGGATGGACTGATATGGTGGGAGGTCGAGACCCAGGAGATTACTGGAAAAGGTGTGCGCGGGTGGATGGCAGAGAGTGCGCCGGGTGGCGTGCCGTTGTTAAGCGAATGGACAGCGGAGGATCGTACACCCTTTAAGCCTGGCGATCTGGCGGTGGTTGGGCCTGCACCTGTGCGGGTGCGGCGCACGCCTGGGTTCCTTGCCAAGCCTGATGATGATGTGATTGGGGAGTTTGCCCCTCGCACAACGCTCTTGCTGCAAGAAGGGCCACGCTCACAGGATAATATTGCATGGTGGCGAGTCTCTGGCGTAACACAAGCTGGCAAAGTGAATGGTTGGGTGGCTCAGGGGGCAACGAATGGTGCGACGCTGGTAGGTCGTGCCCCTAAATTGCAGGGGACTGATGTGCCAAACCTGCAACAGGGGTTGTTTCTGGCGACGCCGTTCAGTGGTCAAGCCGTTATTACCCAACTTTGGGGTGAAAATTCTGGCTTTTATGCACGATATTCCTATGATGGTGTGCCGTTGCGTGGACACAATGGCATTGACTTTGGCACACCGCAAGGCACTTCAGTATTAGCATCTGATCAGGGTGAGGTGGTACAAGTTGGTTATGAACCCACTGGCTTTGGTCACTTCGTTCTATTGGCCCACGGTTGGGGCCAATCAATCTATGCC
>JBBQIG010000514.1:0-4339 GCA_038324715.1 Anaerolineae bacterium
GGACGTTGGCCGACCGGTATGAGTTGTAGGCAATTCAGATCGTGCGCTGGCTAGACATAATGTGTCGTGCAGCACAGTTTGCTAGTCCATCATAGCGGTTTTCGTCTAGAACAAATGTCCAATCTGACATTGTCAAAATAATCTAATCTTGGAAATGCTTGCGGTTTTGCGTCAACGTGGATTAAAACTTGGCCTTACTAGCAATGCCAGCATTGAAGAAGTTGCGGCTTGGCAGGGTAGCGCATTGGCCCCATTCTTTAACAGTACAATCTTTTCATACGATGTAGGTTTGGTAAAACCGGAGCCTGAGATCTATTGGTTGACTTGTGCATCGTTAGGTGTTGAACCAGGTACAACCTTATTTATTGGCGATGGTGGTAGTGATGAACTTAGAGGGGCGAAGCAGGCGGGACTTACTGCCTATTGGGCAACTTGGTTTCTTGACCAATGGCCTAATAACAGGTCATCCCACAAGCAAGATCAGCATAAGCAGTTCATTCGACTCACCTCTACGTCAGATTTAATTGCAATCGTAAATGAGTAATGGCTAGAGAATAATGCCGTCCAGCTAAGAAGGAAGGGTGTCACCCATACCTACTTTGTCGATCCTGTGGGTGCAGACCGCTATTCACTGCCTATTGTCTCGGTTGTGAGCGACGCCGCCAACTTCTTTGACCCCGAAATGGGCATCTATGTCCCCGGCAACGGCTATTATGACGTTGATTCTGAAACCTCCAACTATGCACAAAATGGGCGATCGTGGGAACGTCCCGTGCATATCGAACTCTTTGCTGACATCGGCATATTAGGTGATCCATACCCCTGGCAAGGCATCTACTTTCAGGATGTGCCCGTGAAGATTGCCGCCAGCCCGCGCGCTGGCTACCGCTTTGTCGGGTGGGAGGGTCTTAACGACGAGCAGCTCGCCAACGAAGCATCTGTGGAAATTTATCTAACTGGAGATCTGAAGCTAACTGCTCACTTTGAAACTGATGAGGATTAGATGACTTGCTATTTGCCGGAGGGCAACCGCTAGTCAAGTTGATAGCGAAGGGGAAGTGGTTAGACGGGGTGCTCTACAGCAGAGTACCCCGTCTGTTCTAATGGCTGGTGTCGGTCTACTCTACGCACGAACGCTTTGCATGAGTTCGTTGCAGATTTGGTTGCACTGGCGACAGGATTCGGCACAGACTCGGCAATGTTCATGCATGTTGGCATGTTTTTCACACTCGCTGCCACAACTGTCACAGATGGCTTGGCAAGCTTGCAAGAGTGAGCGCTGCACGTTGGCATCAGGATGATTGAGCCGTCCTAGCACAGCAGCTGTAGCGCGGCAGATGTCCGCACAGTCGAGATTGAGACGAATGCAGCGTGTAAGGTTCTTAACTTGTTCTTCTGCGAGACAAGCATCGGCACAGGCTGTGCAGACAGAAGCACATTGGTTGAACATCTCAATTGCACGCGCAAGCTGCTCCCCAGGCATCTGTGACTGCTGAGGATGGGTCTGGATCATCTGTGCCAAGTGACCGTTGGACATTTTGCTTTGGTTCATGGTTGTTCCCTCCTAATTCCCACTAATTCCTAAAATCAAATGACTCTACAGGGTTGATGCGCGGGTCTCGGTGGATGCAGAGTCCCACATGCGAGAATCTTACTCGCTCACATAGCCTCGCTCACATAGCGCAACAAAATCGAATACTCGATGCGCCAGAACCTTTTATAGTATATTGGGAGTGCGGGAGTGTTGAATAGTAATTAAACTCCATTCAAACCAAAAACGTACCTAGGTATAGACGGAGGACAGCGCTTGCAATTTCAGCGCATGCGCCACTCTACTTGAAGCGTTCAGCTTCGAGTGTTCAAGAAGTTTTACAAGGTTCACTGATACGTATAGGTATTTAAGAGGAAGACGAGATGGCAGAAGATCGTGATTGGAATGAGTATAACCGCGAAGTGATTGCCCTGTTTCGTTCGAATGGGGGCAAGGCTGCGAATGGCACGACGCCGCTGGTGCTATTGACAACCACAGGCGCAAAAAGTGGGCTGCCGCGGACAAATCCATTGAACTATACGTTGGATGGTGACCGTGTGATTGTGATTGCTTCCAAGGCTGCATCGCCGACCCATCCTGATTGGTATCGCAACCTGGTTGCCAACCCAGAGGTAACGGTTGAACTTGGCACAGAGAAATTTCAGGCGCGGGCAAGAACGGCAGAAGGGGAGGAGCATGAGCGCTTGTTTAACCAACAAGCGGCGTTGATGCCCTATTTTGCCAAATATCAGCAGGAGACAAAGCGCAAGATTCCGGTTGTTATTCTGGAGCGGATCTCGTAAGGTTGGTGATAAGGGTAGGGATAGCGCAATATGCGGGTGATGGGATTATGGCTAGCGGGGACGGCGATTCTGGAAGAAGCCTTCAATCAGTCCGGCTAAGACCAGGGTGACGAGGGCAAAGGCGATATCCAACATGCGGAGCAAGGTCAAGAGCAGCATCACGCCCACAGAGAGCGCTAGCAACGCTCCTTGGCGCGCTGCCACCCAGGGATCAGCGAGGCGACGCAGATCGCGCACACCTGCCAGCGCGGGCCATCGCCTATGCAACGCCAGCGCCACCAATGTGCCTAGCCCATAGACCAACGAAAGCATTCCCAACAAAAAGAGGATCACCGCTGCATTGTTGGTTTCGCCCGTGGGCAAAGTGGGTGGCACAGTCCACAATAGATAGAGCAACAGCAGCATGCCGACCGCAGCCGCAAGCGTTGCCGCAAGCATGACTTGTCGTCTTTGCCCAGAGCCGGGTAGTTGTCCTTGTTTAGATCCAGGTCTAGGCCCCTGCCCTGTCCCGCGTCCATGTGGCGTCATAGCGCCAAGTGTAACATCTCACGCGGCGTGATCCGCAAATCGCCTGTGGTATAATCACCTACTATATGCTTTGGCATGACGTTAAATTTCGATATCTGGTAAAAATGAACCTATAAGAGTGAATTATGAGCCCCAAACGAAGGTATTCTCGCAGCGAAAAAGCTTTCTATGTTCTGAGCCTATTGATCATCTTTAGCATGGTCTTGAGTCTAATCTACGTGGCAATCACTCCCGCTAGCGTCGGCTTCTAACCAACAGGTTGTGATCCCCCAGTCTGTGACTTCGCAGCCTGTTTCACCGCCTGTTTCGCCGCCCAAAGCTGAAGCACATGGGCTTTATTTGGTCGCGCTGGCGGTACTCTTCTTTAGCACCAGTCCCATTTTGACGCGCTGGGCTGCGATCAGCCTAAGCCCCTATGAGATTAGTGCAGGGAGGATGCTGACCGCAGGGGTGGTGGTGTTGGGAATTGCGCTTGTGCGTAGGGAAGCGTTGCCTGGTACGAGTGAGTGGTCGCGCTTCATTGGCTATGGCCTTGTGGCGGCGTTACACTTTGGCAGTTATATTGCCTCGCTCAACTACACGACCATTGCCCACAGCCTCGCCATCACCTATGCTGCGCCGATCTTTGTCGTGATCTTCTCTGCTTGGTTCCTCGGCGAAGCGATGGATCGCCGTACCTGGTTGGGAACGCTGATCGCTGTGGCAGGGGTGGCGATCTTGGCAGGTTTTGAGCCGACGTTTACGCGGCGTATGGCGCTGGGTGATCTTTTGGCGTTGGTGAGCGCCATCTGCTTTGGCTTCTATAGCATTGCCGGGCGCAGCCAGCGCGACCGCTATGGTCTCTTTGCCTATGCGGGGACTGTCTATGCTGTGGCGGGATTGTGGTTGCTGCCACTGGCAATGCTCAACTTCAGCCCTAATGGCTATACACCTCCAGCAGTTGCGAGTGTGTTAGTCTTGGGGCTGGTGCCTTTGGCGCTGGGGCATACCCTTTATAATGCGGCACTGCGTCGAACGCGGGCCATTCTCGTGAACTTGGTTGCCACTCAAGAAGTAACGGGCGGGATTGTGCTGGGAATTTTCTTTTTGGGTGAACTTCCCACGCCCATCACGTTCGTGGGCGTGGCAATCACATTGATCGGTATCGTGTTGGTCATTCTTCAGCAAGAAGGTTTTCGCAAGAAGGATAAGGCATGTTAAGCACTCGTCTACCCCTCTTTCCTCTCACGACTCAGGTTGTTGACACCGCGACTGGGTCGGCATTAACCATTGGTGGCTACAATTTGACTGAATTGGCAGAACGCCATGGTACTCCCCTCTATCTGTATGACCAAGCAACGATGGATGTCGCCGCCAATGCCTACAAAGTAGCACTGGCGCGTCATTATCCTGGGGAAAGTGCCGTTACTTTTGCGGGCAAAGCGCTCATGTTCACTGCCGCTGCACAGTGGGTGCAGGGACATGGCTTTTGGCTCGA
>JBBQIG010000515.1:0-4329 GCA_038324715.1 Anaerolineae bacterium
AATAAAGTGTCGCCCAATCTTCCCAGCGTGGCGGATGCTACACCAGCCAGCCAAAGCCCACTACGCCCCAACACCGTCTGCAAAACATCGCGCGCCTGAACAATTAGGCTATCCCAGTCAATCGCCTCAAATACCGCCCCTGGTTCAATAACATAGGGGCCGAAAGTCCACCGAATTGCCGACAAGGCTTCTGCACGCTCTTGTATAGCAGCAATCAAACGCGGCAAAAATTCAGGTAGAGATTCCCACAGCCGCACCGACTGTTGGGCAACCACCACGCCAAAGAAGACACTTGCAGTACCAACCACCAACAACAAAATCAAGTAGACGATCAACACAGCCGAGGAACGGCTGATGTCTGTCCTTCTTCGCAACCAGCTTACGATTGGGTTCGTCAAATAGGCGATGACTGCCGCTAAAGCCAACGGGCTAAGCAAAAATTGAAAGCGCCAGATCACCAATGCAACTAAGATTAGGATTGCACTGGCAATGATCGCTTTGGTCGTCAATCCCCACGGCGGGGATTCTTGATCCGGCTCCGTTGGAAGCAATACGTCGGATGGCGGAGCAACGGGCAACGACACAGGTCTATCAACCTCGCGCACCTCTCTAGGATTCTGCGGAGGCTTGGCGGTTGGGACTTTAGCCCTTGCTGTTTTCGCCGCCCTCTTGCGACTCGACGCATTGCCCGTTGACGGTTTGGGGTGACTCATAACTTCTTCAATCCTGCCATAGAGATCAAAAGACGCTTAATCCCAATTCCTGGAAACGCCACCGTTACTTCCTCCTCGCCGCCGATGATATTGCTCTCAATCACAGTCCCTACGCCAAACTTCTCATGCTGCACGCTGTCGCGCCCCTTAAATTTTGTCGCTGGTTTGGGCTTGGGTTTGGTACGTTTGCTCAAGTCACTAAAAGAAGCCGCATTGCTGCTGCGCGTGGGGGATACATCACTCTTCTCTGGTGCCCAGTATGATTTACTTGCAGGAGGCTTGCTGTTTGAGCTACTGCTGCCAGAGCCATTCCCCCAGTTTGTGCTGCTACTCCGCCGCCCTTTACCTTCCCAACTCGTCGAGCGATCATACGCCGCCTCGCGTCGCGCATGCCGATCCACCATGCCTGTCAGCAGGTTTGCAGAGATGTGCTCAAAGAAGCGGCTAGGCTTTTGCACCTCGGAACTGCCCCACAAGCCACGCTTATGGGCATGCACCAAATAGAGCCGCCTTTTGGCACGTGTAATGCCCACATAACAAAGCCGCCGCTCCTCGTCCATATCCTCCGTGTCGCCACTCTCAATGCTGCGGCTGTGGGGCAAAATTCCATCTTCCATCCCCACCATGAAGACCACTGAATACTCTAAGCCCTTCGCGGTATGCAGTGTCATCAACGTAACGGCCCCTGCTCCCTCCTCAATGCTATCGGCATCGCTAACCAGCGCAACTTCCTCCAGGAATTGCGCCAAAGCATTCTGATCCTCTTCCAACCCCACCATGCCAGGTTGATATTGCGATGCCACGGCGCGCAATTCCTGGATGTTAGCAAAACGATCTTCGCCTTCATCCGTTCCATCACGCAGCGCATCTGTGTAACTTGACTCCTGCATGACGGTGTCCAGCAAATCAGCGACACTCTGAAAGGCATTGCTCCGATGCTGTTTAATCCACCCTTCCCACATCGCCACAAAATCTACAAGCGCTTTCTCGGCGCGCTTGCTCAACGGCGGTGCTTCATAGGCAAGTGTGGGCAGATAGATATCATGGAAGCGAGCGACCTTCTCAGGCCCATGATGCAATATTTGCAGAGCAATATACTCGTTCACTCCAAGATCATGCGCCCAGCCCTTCAACGCCTCCAAAGTTTTGGCCCCAATTCCACGCGCTGGTTCGTTGATTACCCGAGAGAGTGCCACCGTATCCGCCGGGTTATGCACCAGCCGCAGATAGGACAGCGCATCTTTAATTTCCTTGCGCTCATAAAAACGTGTGCCACCCACCAGCTTATACTTCATGCCGCGCATGACAAAGGCTTCTTCCAATGCGCGACTCTGGGCGTTGGTGCGGTACATCAGGGCAATATCGCCATAGCCAAAGGCGCGAGATCCAACCAACCGTTCGATCTCGTCAAGAACATACGCCGCTTCCTCAACCTCGTTGTAAGCTTCATAAACCGAGACTGCCATCCCGCGACCATTCTCGTTGCTAGTACGCAGTTTTTTGGGCGTGCGATGTCTATTATTGGAGATGACTTCGTTGGCGACATCGAGAATCGCCTGCGTGCTGCGATAGTTCTGCTCCAACAGCACAACCGTCGCCTCTGGATAATTTCTGCGGAAACGATCCACATTGCGATAGTCGGCCCCGCGAAAGCGGTAGATCGACTGATCTTCGTCACCCACCACAAAGATGTTGCGTTTGCCTTCAGGCTCATTTGCCAGCAAGCGCAACAATTCATACTGAGCAGTATTGGTATCTTGAAACTCGTCCACCAGCAGGTACTGCCATTTTTGCTGATACTTGGTTCGTATCTCAATATTGTCGCGCATCAGCAATGTCGTCCGCATCAAAAGATCGTCAAAATCCATTGCATTGTTGCTCTGCAAAGCAGCTTGATACCGGACGTAGACGCGGCCCGCAATTTCGTCAAAATAACTTTGGCCTTTGTGCTCCTCCGGCGTGATCAATTCATTCTTCTGGCTGCTAATATGCGCGCGAATGGCTTGCGGGGAATATTTTTTCTCATCCAGATTCATATCACGCAGCAACGTCCGCAACAGCGACAGTTGATCCGCTGTATCGTAAATCACCCAATCGCGGTTGAAATTTATCGCCGCTGCCTCAACCCGCATCACCCGCGCACAAACGCTGTGAAAGGTACCAATTGTCAAGCCACCCAAACGCGCTGGCTGCCCTGGCATCGGCTTGCCAAACTTATCTTCAAAAATAAGTTCCACCCGCTCGCGCATCTCGCGTGCCGCCTTGTTGGTAAAGGTCACCGCCATAATATTCCACGGTGCAACCCCTGCCTCATCAATCAGATAGGCAATGCGTCGAGTCAGGACGCGTGTCTTGCCCGAACCAGGCCCAGCCAACACCAGAACTGGCCCATTCACAGTTGTCACGGCTTGTGCCTGTTGCGGATTCAAACCCGCTACTAAATTTTCCATAGTTTTATCTCTGCTACGATCTCTATTTTTGCGCTGCAATTTCAGTCGCAAGGCTACATCATCATTCTTCACTACATTTCTTCACGACAAGGCTTCGTTATACTTCTTCACCATGCAGCAAGCGTATGTAACTATCGTAACGCTCCTTGGCAATCACACCTAGCTCCACAGCATCACGCACCGCGCAATCTGGCTCATGGTCGTGTGTACAGTTGGGATAGCGGCAGCCATTGATAAAAGGAACAAACTCGCGAAAGTAAAAGGCGAGGCTTTGGTCGTCAATCTCATAAAGCCCCAATTCGCGAATACCTGGCGTATCTGCCACAAAGGTATCCGTGCCAAAAGGAAGCGCATAAAGTTGTGCAGCGCGCGTGGTATGCTTACCCTTGCCCAGCACTTCGCGCAAATCGCCAATCTGTATATTCAACCCGGGCAGAATTGTATTCAAAAGGCTACTCTTACCCACACCACTCGGCCCGCTGATCACAGTCACCCGATCACTCAACTGTGTGCGTAGTTCCTCAATTCCCTCGCCAGTAACGGTGCTCGCATAGATGACTGGATAGCCAATCTTGCTATATAGGCCAAAGAGCGCCTCGGCATTTTGGGAATTCGATAAATCTACTTTGTTCACGCAAATAATGGCAGGCAGTTCGTTGGCTTCTGCAATCACCAAGAAACGATCCAGCATTCGCAAATGAGGCTCCGGGTCAACAATGGCAAAGACCACCAGCACTTGGTCTGGATTGGCGAGAATCACATCTTCCGCGGGTCGGCTAACACCGGGATGTTGCCGACTCAGAACGCTGTGACGCTCCTCCACCCGCTCAATCTGCCCACGGTTGCTGCCCACAGGGATAATCCACACGTAATCACCCACCGCCACCAGCGTATCGCGTCCTCGATCTTGCAACAGCCGCCCGCGCACCTCACACATGCGTACATCGCCACCGTCTTGCCCTTCCTGGCGCAAAATGGTCACATCATAATGATGACCGCGCGCCCGTACTACGATGCCGCGCAACAAATTGCCAGATGCGCGCTTTGGCTTGGCCTTGCGTGAACGGGGCACATTGTGTCCACCGCGATGGGCCATCTCTTCAGCCAAATCTTCGTAATCCGACTCGTCATCGTCTAACTCTTTGGTATCTAACTCTTCGATACCT
>JBBQIG010000516.1:0-4313 GCA_038324715.1 Anaerolineae bacterium
TATCGTGAACTAATCGAGCAAAAGGCTGGACGACCCAAGAGTGAAGCCCTGCCCTCTCGAGCGAACGATCAATTGATCTAGCAACTGGTCTAGCGCCGCTAAGCATCGTCACCGTTCCTGTGCAGTACTTATCCTGTACGGCTGTCAAGCCGAGGAGTTACCCTATGGGTCCTTCACACATTCTGCGCCCGATCCCCTCGGGTCGCCTCTCACAGACCTTGCGGATATTAGCCACATCGCTACTACTTGCAATCGTACTTTCAATTGTGACCGTGGCTTTGCTCAAGACAGATCGACCTCTGTTAGCAGAAACCAACGAGATCACAGCAGTACATTCAGCCTTTGGAATCGAATATTCCGTACCCAACGGCCCGCGCAATCTCGTAGCCGAAGCACCCGGGCGCATTTGGTACACTGGCACCGACTCTGATGGCATCGGCTTTCTCGAAGTCACTTCCCCTCCAGGCGATCCAAATGTCCGCTATCGCACCGAATTCTATGGTCTGGCTAAAGGGAGTCAGGTCTATGATTTGGTTTATTCCGACGGCTTTGTCTGGTTCACCTTGCGCGGCATGAGAAGCTTGGGAAAGATCGATGTAGTCACACGCGAAATTACCCTCTACCCCCTATTGACTGTAGGTGCTGCCCCTACAGGCATCGACACAGACAACATCGGGCGACTGTGGATTGCACAAAGCAATGGGCGCGTTTCGCGTTTTGACCCTACAACTGAAACATTTACCGAGTTTCCCCTTGCACAAGGTCTAATCGGTAGACCTTACGTTGAAGACCTCGTCTATCAAAACGACCGCAATATCTGGTTCACCATGCCCGATGCCAATACTGTGGTGGTCTATAACTCCATTACTGACCGTTTTTTCAATGTTCCTACAGGAGAGTTTGCCCCAACCAACATTCAATTAGACGCGGAAGGACGCCCCTGGGTAACGGCCTATGGTTCGGATCGGGTAGGCCGCTATACGCCCACTACAGTCTCGACTTGGATCTGGTTTAACACACCCAGCACAGAGAGTGGCCCGACCGGGCTACTCGTCTTTGACGAGCCAGCAGGTGTGCGCCAAGTTTGGGTCTCAGAAAGCAAGAGAGGCCGTGCAGGGCGTATCCAGATTTACAATAGCTTTGAAGTGTCAAATCGCGAAACATTAGGGCTGGCTTCACCAGCCGGTACGCCCTGGGGCATTATTCGTTCACAAGATAAACATATCTGGATTGCCGACACAAGTCGCAATGTTCTTTATGAAGTAGCAGAACCTTACATTCAGCGTGTCTACGCAGCATCAATTTTCAAAGACTAAATTCGCGCGCAATCAGGCTGAAGCACATTTCTAATTGTCATAACCTGATTACACAAACCTGATTTCACAAAGATGAAGAAAAGAACCAAGAAAGCACTATGATAAAAAAACAAAACAAATGGATTCGATGGACAAGTCTGCTATTCGTGACCTTTTTTTGCATGGGCATGTTGACTCCAGCAGAGATGATAGCAGCACCTGAGCAACCCCAAGCAATTGCTCCTTCGAGCTATATACCGTTCTTACGCAATAACGTCTGTCGAGGTAAGCGCGCATCCAGCAACCCTATTGGCGTGCAGATCTATGGCAATACAGGCTACAACGAGAAGCACTTCCAACTGCTTCAAAAAACCGAAAGCCCGTGGATCCGCAACAGCGTCTTTTGGCCGGCAGTGGAGCCTGGCAATGTAGCCCCCAGTGCGTATAACTGGGCACATTCCGACGCAGTCCTGCGCGCGGCAAAAGATAACTGTGCGAATATGATTGCAACCATTGACAACACGCCCGAATGGGCAACTACCGGCGACGAGCGTTCTCCCATCCAACCGGCGCTGCTGCCCGAATATGTACAATTCGTGAGTGCTATTGTTGAACGATATGATGGCGATGGAATTGACGACGCGCCGGGTGGCATTGTTGTGAACTATTGGGAGTTCTACAACGAACCCGACTTTGGCACGACCAGCGATGGCGGTGGATGGGGTGAACATGGGGATCAGTATGCAGCCATGTTGAAGGCTGTCTATCCTGCTGTAAAAGCAGCTAACCCAAATGCTAAAGTGGTCTTTGGTGGCATCGCCTTGAACTTCTTCACCACAAAGAATAATGGTCTCTTTGTTGAAGAATTCCTAGACGACGTGCTGGACGCAGGGGGTGGAGAAGCCTTTGATATCATGAACCTGCACCACTATCCTTTCCCCAACAACCGAGAAAACTGGACGGAGAGCAAGTCATCCGGCTTGGTAGAGAAAATTGCCTTCGTCAAGGCGAGATTAGCCGACCACGGCTTCACAGGCAACCTTGCCAAGCCACTGATGGTTACCGAAGTTGGCTGGCATAGTGACAATAACGACCTCTATCCTAGCAGCGATGATTACCAGGGTCGCCATATCATCCAGATGCTCACCCAGTCTGTCGCAGGTGGTGCCATGGCTGCAATTTGGTGGACTTTCTATGATGCCATTGGCTATCCATATCAGACTGGATTAATTGTACCGCCCAACACGGCCAAAGCATCCTACGTGGTCTATCGCGATGCAGTCAAGCGACTGGGTCAAGCTGAATTCGTGCGTGTTGTCATGCCCGCTACAGTGGACAATGATTTAGAGATCTATGAGTTCCGCGAAGGGGGTACAAATAAGACCATGTACATTGCATGGCTGAACCCAATCGCGCCATTCAATGCTGAGGCGGCACGAACCTTTGATGACTCTGTAACCCAAAATTGGCAAGCACCCGGCGACAAAGCGACCATCTACAGCAAAGAAGGCAGCCTGTTGCGGGTAGTAAACGATGGCGATGATGGTAGCAATGATGGTCAGATTACGGTGACGATCGGCAAGAATCCCATCTACATCGTAATCAACTAGCATTTGGTTGGTCACTCAAATTTAGCAGTGGGTACAGTCACAACATGAAGTCTTTCGTGGCTGTACCCCCGGTCATTTGTATGCCACAAGTTGGCAAGTGTAAATCAGATGTGCAGACAGCAGTCGGTATCGTTGACATCAAGGAGGTTACTCTTGAGACGTCTATTCTTTAGTTCTATAGCAAGTGTCTTTGTTCTCAGTGCATTATGGTTTGGTGCTGCGCCAGCATATGCCCAGCAAACGGCATTCTTTCCATCCCTCTACAATGGGGCCTTGCCTCTTTGTCGTGTGGGCATCAATGGCACGCTTCATTCATATCCCGTAAAACCACTGCGCTTGGGCTGGTATCTCGACTATGGCGCAGGTGGTGCTTCCGTACCTAGTGCCAATATCAGCTACTTCCCGATGTTGCGCCTGGAACAGACAAACAGTGGCTACAATTTTTCGTTCTCACACTTGCGTGACCCAGCAACGGAAGAGCAATTGCGGGCCGCTGTGGCAGCGCGACGAGGCACCCATTGGTTTATTGGCAATGAGCCGGATCGCAAGCAATATCAAGATGATATGGAGCCTCAGGCCTATGCCCGCGCATACCATGACCTCTATCAGATCATCAAAGATGAAGACCCGACTGCCAAAATTGTAGCCGGGGCAATTGTCCAACCGACACCAGTACGCCTAGAGTATCTTGATCTTGTCTTGGCGCATTATCAAACGCTATATAACACGTCAATGCCCGTAGATGTTTGGGCTTTTCACAACTTTGTTTTGAACGAAGCAAATTGCTCTCACTATGCCGCGCAACATCCAGATGATCCAGATTTGGTTGCGTCAATCTGTTGGGGCGCAGATGTTCCTCCGGGTGTCAATGCCATTGATGGGCTGCGCATTGATGTACAGGAAAATGACAACTTCGAACTCTTTAAAGAGCAGGTGATCGCCTTCCGCCAATGGATGGCGGATAATGGCTATCGCAACACACCCGCATTTCTTTCAGAGTTTGGCGTGCTCATGCCATCAGGGCTATTTAACCCTGACTTTGACACAGCGCGTGTGAACGACTTTATGAACAAGACGTTCGACTTCTTGCTGAACACCACCGACGAGAACACGGGCTTCCCAGGTGACGGCAATCGCCTCATCCAACGCTTTGCGTGGTATAGCGTGGATGATAACTTCGATCACAATGGCTTCTTGTTTGATCGAACGCTTCCTGTGCCAGCTAGCCGCACCGCAATGGGCAATAATTTCTACAACTATACAAAGGCCATTGACGAGAACGTGGACTTCTTCCCCACCGACCTTGCCTTGAATGGCACGACACTGCGCGCAACTATTGCCAACAGTGGCAACTTAGCCGTTGGCAGTTCTGCCACCGTGCGTTTCTTCAATGGCAACCCCAATGCAG
>JBBQIG010000517.1:0-4311 GCA_038324715.1 Anaerolineae bacterium
GGATCAAGGAGGGCAAGGAGCATTGGCGACCCAATGTGATCAACTTCACGCGCGGTCAGTTGGAACTCAAGGAATTGCGCGGGCGACCGATCACGCGTGACATCGACTGGGGAGTCAATATCCCGCTGGAAGGGTATCCCAACAAGCGCATTTATGTTTGGTATGATGCGGTAATTGGCTATTTGAGTGCGGCGGTGGAGTGGGGCAAGCTCAACGCTGAGACGGATTCCAACGCCAATGTAGAGGCGTGGCGCGAATGGTGGGATGGCGATGTTAACCCAAATGCACTGATTTATAACTTCATTGGCAAAGACAACATTCCCTTTCACACCATTATTTGGCCCGGCATGTTAATGGGCTATAACGCGGGAGGGGCGAACCTGAACCTGCCCTATGATGTCCCTGCCAATGAGTATTTACGCTTGGGGGGTGACAAGTTTAGCACCAGCCGCGGGCGTGTGATTGGCTTTAACTCGGTGCTGCGCGAGTTTCAATCCGAAGCATGGCGCTATGTGTTGACGGCAATGGCTCCTGAAAATTCTGATGCCGATTTCACTTGGCAAGAGTTTATAGATCGGGTCAACAACGAATTGGTGGCGAACTGGGGCAATTTGGTCAACCGCGTGTTGAGCTTTGCCTATAAGCGCTATGAAGGCGTTGTCCCCACACCAGGGCAACTGGATGCCACTGACCAAGCGTTGTTGGATGAAGTTCGCGCGGGCTTTGCCTCTGTGGGTCAACTCTACGATGCAGTAAAGCTCAAGGCTGCGCTGACGGAAGCGCGACGCTTGAGCCAACGTGTCAATCAATACTTGAACGAAAAAGCACCGTGGCAAGCCGTTAAGACAGACCCAGCCGCTGCTGCGACCAGTCTTTATGTGGCATTGCAAGCGATTGACTGGTTGAAGTTGCTGTGGGCACCGATTTTGCCGTTGAGCAGTGAGGCCATTCACCGCTACTTGGGGTATACGGAGCCGCTCTTTGGTCGCCAATATACCGAACGTGTGGAGGACGCCCGCGGTTCGCACTTGGTGTTGCGTTATGATCATTCGGGTGCAACAGGCCGATGGGAAGCGGGGACGCTGGCTCCTGGTCAAGCCATGACCGAGCCAGGCGCGCTCTTTGTCAAGCTGGATGATGACGTGATGGCTGAAAAGGTGCAGGCCGTCCTTCCCCACTAGAGACCACAACTAGAGACCACAGGCGTACTACTTTGGGTAGATATTGTTGAGTTTAAGGTAGACTACTGATTGGTTCATTGATTGGTTCATATCAATTTAATGAGCTAACCCGTAGTTTACCTGCACTTGGCCTTCTCGTCTGGAGTTTGCTTCGTTGGAAATAACTGTCGCTACACTGCCGTTACCCCCATCTCCGCACGAGCCTGATGCAACACTCGTGACGCGCCCCGGGATCAATAGTGGAATCAGTAAAGAGATTGCCCCGGAGTTTAATACTCAAATAAATACCCTTGCTGCGTTTGACCGTCTCTACATCAAATCACCGCGACGTTGGTTAATTGCTTTGTTGTTAGCCTACCTCTTGGGCGGTACGCTCTTTGCACTCTATACGCCGCCGTGGCAAGCGCCCGACGAACCAGCCCATTTTAACTATGTAGCGCACATTGCTAAAACCGTTACGCTGCCCGTTTTGCGTATGGGTGACTATAATCAAGAAAAATTGCAAAATCTGCTGCAAACAAAATTTATACGCAGACTCTCTCCCGAAAACCTATTGTATGAGTCCTATCAGCCACCGCTCTATTATTTGTTGGCAACACCTATTTACTGGGTGAGTGGTGGAAGTCTTTTGGCGTTGCGTCTTTTTGGGGTTTTCCTGGGGGCGCTAACGATCCTGCTGCTCTATTTTTGTCTTGACCTGGTCTTTCCAGGTAAGACTCTGATTCCATTGGGTGCAGCAGCCTTTAGCGCGCTCCTCCCCATGCATATGGCAATGACGGCTGCGGTCACCAATGATGGCTTGGCGGAATTGCTGATTGTGGCAACGATGCTGGTGTTGCTTGTGTGGATGCGCCACCGCTTTTATGATCGTGTTTATGTCCCTGTCTATGACCGTGTCTACGACCGTGTCTATGAGAGTGGAAGTTACACGGAAAACTACAGTAGCAATCCTAGTGGTGCTCCAAGTGGGTATGGCAGCAGGTATAACAGTGGAACTGTGACTGTGGTCGAGCCGTTAAGCCCCATAGAGACAGGAGAGAAGAGCCAATCACGCCAGTTGCTTTGGTTGGGGGTGCTGTTGGGGTTGGGGCTGGTCACAAAGATTTATGCCTACATGCTGCTGCCCCTGATTGTGGCAGTAGTGGTTGTCGTGACTTGGCTTGCACCCTATTTGCCTACGACTGCGGAGGTAAGATTTTCGCCTTCGCGTGCGTCTTTCATGTTGGGGCTGCGCCGTTCGTTGCGGGTGATTGTGCCTGCGGTGCTACTGGGGTTGCCCATGTGGATTCGCAATCTTTACCTCTATGGCGGGTATGACATTCTTGGGTTGGCGTGGCATGATCAGGTCGTGGTTGGACAGCCGCGCACGGCAGATTGGATTGCCGAAGTGGGCTGGATTTCGTACAGCGAACGCGCGTTTAGCTACACGTTTCAAAGCTTTTGGGGCGTCTTTGGCTGGATGAGCGTCTTTATGGATGAGCGCATCTATGTCGCCTTGCTCATCTTTACGGGTGTAATCTTTCTGGGTGTGTTGTGGGCAACGGTGCGATTTATTTCTGGTGGTCCAGACACCGACATGAATGTCTTTCAACTTGCTGTGCTGATTCTCTTTGGCTTGATGTTGATTTTGGTCTTCGCGGGATACGTGGTCTATAACACGAAATTCGTTCAGCACCAGGGGCGCTATTTCTTTTGGGGTCTACTGCCCATTAGCACCGTAGTTGCGTTGGGCTGGCGTGAAGTTTTGCAGCCGTTGCAGGGGGCAATTACGGGCTTCATGGCGACTGTATTGGCACTTGCCGCCACATTGTCGGGCATGGTGACGGGTGGGCTGAACAAGTGGACAATTTTGTCGATAGGGATCTTTGCATTGGTGCTGCTCTGCCAGCCCTTGCTCTTAGGCGGCTCTGCCCCCACTACCTTGCGTTGGCTGCCACCGAGGGCACGCCTGTGGATGACAAGACCTTCTGTCTCATGGTTGTTGCGTCAAGGGCGGAGTTTTACCTGGGCGCTACCTTTTATCTTGTTGTTCTTGTTGGATCTAGCGATTCCGCACCTGTTTATTGTGCCGATTTTGGATTAAATTAACTTGAGTTAGGCTAGGTTGAATTAAGCCAAGTCTCATGTGATCCTTTGCAAAAGCGTGTGTAACGGATTGAACTTCTGCAAAGGGTTCTTGTGCGAAAAGCATCGCTGGCAATATTTTAACCGTATTGTTATTAGCAGTTTTGTCATTAACCGTGTTGTGTTATTAACCGCGTAGTCACTAACAGTATTGCTGGACTTTATTGCTGGTACTTTCAGTGGTGATGTCGGATGCGGGAAAGGATTTGCTTGCATGCAGGCGACTTTAGGAATGGGGCGTGCGCCAGTACGGATTCGGCGAACACCTGTGGATTTTGCCATACTCTTTAGCCTGGTCATGGTTTGCGCGCTGGTTGCTGCCGTGGTGGGGTGGCAGGTTTGGCATACCAACCGCATCTATAGTGGCGTAACGGTGGCGGGCGTGCCGGTGGGCGGATTGACGCGCTCTGCTGCATTGGATCGCGTGAGCGACTCGCTCTGGCGATACCCGTTGCCTTCGATCAGCGTGACTCATGGCGGTCGCCAATGGCCGATTACCAGTGATGATGTGCGTGTCTCTACCGATCTGCTGGCTGCGGTCAACCGTGCCTATTTGGTTGGTCGCACAGGTGGTTGGTCAAGTGAGGTTAGTGAGCAAATTGGTGCGGCGTTGGGTGTCGCCGATGTTTCTCCCGAAGTCATTTTAGAGACCAGCCAACTACGCTATGCCATTGACCAGATTGCAACGGAGATCCGCCAGCCTGCGCGCGCTGCCACGCAAATGGGTTCTGTGGTTGTTCCTGCTGAAGCTGGCGTGGATGTCGATGTTGAGGCGACCGTGGCGGCCTTAACCAGCGCATTAGATATCTCTGCCCCAGGACAACCGATCCTTGCCCCCTTGTCGATCATTGAACTTGATCCCCCCGTGGCGCAAGCTTCCCAACCCAGCACAACCTCTGCTTCTAGTTCTCCTATTGGCATAGGAGCCAGCATGCTTGACCGCGGGCCATTGCTTTTGCGTGACGAGCAATTTGGATTAGCCTTTGCGTTTGACCCGGCAGCCCTG
>JBBQIG010000518.1:0-4301 GCA_038324715.1 Anaerolineae bacterium
AATGGTACAGTAGGGGACAACTTCTTGTCGCTCTGCTT
Organism: Anaerolineae bacterium; assembly: GCA_038324715.1. Lineage (GTDB taxonomy): Bacteria > Chloroflexota > Anaerolineae > Caldilineales > Caldilineaceae > QEUY01. Next base: position 39 of record JBBQIG010000518.1, read on the forward strand.
CACTTTCAATTTGATGCGCCGCGCGCACAGCGCCCCCCAACAACTCATAAACAGGACGCTTCAACACCTTGCCATAGATATCCCACAAGGCCACATCGACCGCGCCAATGCAGATGATCACCCAGCCGCGGCGGTTGCCGTGGAGCATGCTGTTGTAGAGCTTCTGCCAAATACGTTCGGGATGAATCGGGTCTTCACCGATGAGCAGGTGGCCCAAGAACGACTCGGGGCCATCCAGCACGGTGCGTGCTACGCCGGGGGGAACCGTGAAAATCTCCGACAGACCGCTGATCCCTTCGTCGGTGTGGATACGCACAAAGGCCAATCCATCCACGCGTGCCATATCAATGGCGTGGTCGGGCTTTGGATCGCCCAGCACAAAGACCTCAATGTTCGTGATTTTCATGAGACATACGCCTGTGGGTCATGATGGGGTGTGGGGATTTAAGTTGTAATGGATAGGCTTTGGCTGATCATAGCAGACTTTGCGCGCTTTTGTCAGGTTGGGCGCTGGCGTCTGCTCGATTGCATTGTCCAGCGCAATGATGCACAATAACTCCCTACTTTGATGGTACTGCTTAATTGCCTCTATTTTGATAGACTGACACGTCTGGATGCCACTATGCCCAAGCCTCCGCAACTCGTCTACCTGCTCACGCTGGTACTGCTCTTTGTGCTTTCCGCGTGTATTAATTCTTCGGACAGGTTCGAGAAGTACCCGACGCGCAAAGCTCCGCAACCCATTTCGCCTCTGCTTGGAAGTGAGGAAGCCAACAGGCCGGTCGTGGATGCGCCACTCCCGGTGGGGAGTACACAAAGCAGACTGCGCGCCCCCGAATATGAAGATCCCGCATCTGTGCCACCCTGGGCGCGTCCTGTTGCGCCACAAGGCAGCTATAACAGCTATCTCAGCCCCGATGGTCGCTATTTTGTCTACTTGGCTAGGTATCCAGGTACTTTTCTCAGTAGCCTCTATAGTGTGCCGCTTGCGGGTGGTGCACCTGTTCTTCTCAGTTCCTCTGATGTTGATGGAGATATTTTTTACCCCACGATTACGGCAGATAGTACCCACGTCATCTACTATGGCTCGTCGCGCAAGGGTCTCTACAGCGTTAGTATCACGGGTACCGTTCATCTCACGTTGACCAGCCATTCGATTTACGAAATGGTGGTGAGCGCGGATAGCGAATGGGTTGTCTACTTGGGAGAGGGGACTGATGGGAAGAGCGCGTTACATAGCATTCCTGTGCGGGGTGGAGATCCCATACGGCTTAGCGGGGAAGCGATGCAAAGTAGCAGGTTCCAGATTGTACCTGATAGCCGCACGGTCGTCTTTGCTACTGTCAGACAGGATGGTTTTGAGCAAGTGATCGATCTGCATAGCGTGCCAATTGACGGAGGTGAAATTGCGCATCTTAATGTGGGTTCGCGGTTGCCGCTTGACTCGACATTTTTGGTCACATCAGATGGCAAATCAGTCATCTATGGCAACCTCTATATCATACCCGTTGGGGGTGGTGTGCCACGGCAACTCAGCCCATTTGCACATGAAGGTAGTGTTGCTTTTAACAGTTCTAATCCTCCACAGATCAGCCCAGATGGTAGTCGTGTTCTCTTCCTTGCAGGGGATCGTGACGATAGAAATCGCGCACTCTTTAGTGTTCCACTTGCAGGTGGGGAGACTCTTCAACTGAATGGTCTGCTTGGGGATGGAGAGGATGTGATCAGCTTTTCCTTTGGCCCCGATGGTCAGAGTGTTCTTTACGAACAAGGCTTGAGTTATCAAGAGCCGCCCTACCCCGTGTATCGGGTTGACATTGCTGGTGGCACGCCCTTTCCTTTGCCAGCCTGGAAATGGGTGCGTTTTAGCCCAGATGGCCGTTGGTATGTCTATGCCATGCCTTCAGAAGGCCTCGGCTCTGACATCTACAGTCTGCCCGTTTCAGGTGAGAGCACTCCCATCCAACTTAACTCGTCAGTGCCCGTTAACTCTGGTGTCGAATCTGCATGGGTTAATCCCGACAGTCAGAGTGTCATCTATGCCACAAGCCGAGATGCGGGTGGCGGGATGCCGCTCATTAATGGTCTTTATCGAGTCCCGATCGAGGGCGGTGAGGCGATTGAAGTGACGGGCGTCGATGGGCAAGACCGCATCTACTCTTCGTTTTTCTTTGGCCGCGACAGCCAAACTTTCTTCGCTAGTATGGACTACGATGGCAACGGCAGTCCCGCCTACTATATGTACACGCTTGCTCCGTCGCCCGCACCGCAGTAGAAGTCGATCGGGGGAGATCGTTTCACTGAATTCTTCTTTTGATAGACTAAACTATAGATGGTTGGACTTGGGTCCAAGCACATGGCTTTCTTGCTAACCAAGCAGATCAGCTACATTGCAACATCCACGACTCTGAATTTAGTTGTCATTTTTTGAACCCGGTACGATTGAGGAGTAATCGCTTATGGACGCATTAATCTGGGGTGCCTCTGGCGGTATAGGATCTGCATTAGTCACAATGCTCAAGCAAGAGGGTTGGCGTGTCTTTGCGGCGGCGAGAAACAGAGATCGCATTCCGTCTGAGGCAGATTTCAAATTACCATTCGATACGGAGGATCTGAATACATTCCAAGAGGTGAACTTCACAGTCGCTTATGAGAGCAATGGCATTGACCTGGTGGTTTATGCGGCGGGCGGTCTGCGATCTGGCATGATGCGCGATCTATCGCTGGAAGAGTGGTCGGCGGTCACATCTGGCAATCTGACTGGCGCTTTTCTCGCCGCAAGCCATAGTCTCAGCGCAATGCACCCCCAAGGACACATGGCATTCATTGGCGCATATACTGAGCATCTCATACTTCCTAAAATGGGTGCCTATGCTGCCGCAAAGGCTGCACTTGAGCCGTTGGTAGCAATCCTGCGCAAAGAGAACCGCAAGATGCGCTTCACAATTGTTCGCCCTGGCGCAGTTGACACTGCCATGTGGAACAATGCGCCATTCAAGAAACCTAGTAATGCGAAATCACCTGTCATTGTGGCACGAGCGATCCTGGATCATCATCAAAGCGATAACTCAGGTGACTTAAACTTGTAACCCTGCAACGTTCAGACACCTATTGCTGTTGAGAATATACTGCTGCCGTGTATGAGATGCGATGGCAATGGCACTCCCACCCTCTGTGCGTACACGCTTGCTCCGTCGCCCGCGCCGCTGGCACCTTAGGCTGATCTGTATGAATGTAGATTGGAACGGAAGCCTGTATGATCAACGCAAGTCCAGAAATGCTTCTGGATGCTGCTCGGCGATACGTAGTAGGGCCTTGGCTGGGCCGCGTGGCTCTCGTCGCCCTTGCTCCCACTCTTGCAATGTGCGCACACTAACGCCTAGCATCCTAGCAAAAGCATCTTGTGACAAATTGAGACGGCTGCGAATCTCTGCTGGTGGTGATACCTTGACAAAGGTACGTGTACGCAAGGTGCGCTCACCACGCTTGAAGGCATTTATAAAAAGAGACGCCTATATGGGGTAGCAGCCCAGGCGTCTCTCTCGAAGATATGGGTGAAAATTTAAACCAACCCTGTATTTGTAGTCTATCACTACTTTTACAACTATGACGCTGTAGTGTTATCAAAAATGGTAGTGCCCTTGTATTGCAGTGATAGACCTAAGATTCCTCTCTACCAAACATAAACCATTAACACAAAACGCGAGGTAACAAATGGGCATCTTCAACGCTATCTATAACTGGTTTGCACAGCGCAATATTGGACAAAAGCTTGGTATGGAGTGGGATCCTTCAAAAGATGTAGGTCATCGGCAGAAAATGAATGATCTTGGGGCTTCTATGACTGCATCACAATGGACACAGGTTTATCTACCCAATGCTCGACAATTTATTGCTACTGGTGATTATGAAAGAGCCCACAGAATAGCAAACAGAGGATTGATAGAGCTTGGCAACTCCAATAACCCCCTGATCAAGGCAGCAAGGAAAGAAGCTCAGAGGATACATAACGTAACGTCTGCTCATGTTAAACAGCCAGATTTCAATAGAAGTTCAAATGATTATTTCAATGCTGCTAACGCTCTCATAAGCAAATTGAATACTTTTACTGAAGGCACAAGAGAACACAGTTCAACTCTTGCTGAAATAATAAAGCTTTGCCAGCTAGCTATTCGTAAAGACAACAAAAATGGAGATCCATATGTAATGTTGGCTAATGCTTACTACTCGCTTGCTTTTACAGGCGGGAGTGACGACCTATAC
>JBBQIG010000519.1:0-4265 GCA_038324715.1 Anaerolineae bacterium
CCCACGCGGCTGCCAATTCCGGCCAGAGTGTCACAAACGCGCTATAGGCATAGGCGGCACTGGTACCAATCGCGACCAGCGTGTTCATGTTCGTTGAACCGTGGCGTGCCGCTGCCCATGCGGCCTGATAGAAGCCACTCCCTGCCCAGAACTGCACCAGAGTTGCTGCGATCAACAGCAGTGGAGCCAGCGTTGTGAGGTCAACCGGCAGCGGCAAGTACATCAGCGCCATCATGACTAGACCGACAGGCAGACTCACCACCCACTTTAGGCGTATGCTATCCAACTCATTTTGGCGTGCTTGCTCATGGGCGTCGTTGCTGCTCACCTCAACCACTGCCGCGCTCTCTGGAGTCGCCATTGCACGCTTACTTACTTTGTACCCTGCTTTTTCCACAGCACTATTCAATTGCGTCAAGGAGACCTGGCTCGGATCAAAAACCACCCGCGCTTGTTCGGTTGCCAGATTTACAGAGGCTGTCTGTACACCCGGCACCTTGCCCAGTGCCTTTTCTACACGCACAACACAAGAGGCACAGGTCATCCCCTCAATGGGCAGTGACAGTTCGCCCGTCGCTACATTTGTGGTATTTGGGATTGTATTCACCTCCGGCGGCACTGTGGTTGTGGGCAAATCACGCACGCCATACCCCGCCTTCTCCACTGCCGCAGCCAATGCCGCCACGTCTGTCTGCTGCGGGTCATAGCTCACTTTGGCCTTCTCAGTTGCCAGGTTCACGTTAACCGCCGCGACCCCATGCACCTTGCCGATTGCTTTCTCAATGCGGCGAACACAAGAGGCACAAGTCATCCCGGTTACACCAAAGCTGACCTCGGTCTGCGCAGTAGATGGGCCTGCTTCCTCTCTATTGATCCCTGTATTTATTCCCGTGCTAATATCAGTCTTAATCTCTGTTACTGCGACTGGTGTAGCTGTTTTTGTGTTCATTCTGATTCCCTTTCTGGTTCCGTTCTCGGTTTGCGTATCATAGACGGACGAGATCGGGCGCGGTTACAGTAAAATAGCGTATTTGTGGATCAATTGCGGAAATTGCCTTGAATCAGCCACTCTTCACCAACAAAAATCACCAATAGAAAAGGCGGACACGGCTCATTACGAGCAGCATCCGCCTTTTAGAAAAAACCTCACTCTTAAGTTGTCTGTTATCTCATTGCTACCTCTGGCTCAAGGCAGCTTTTGGAATTATGCAGTTTCCAACCGACTGTCATTTTCCTCGCAGGTGCAATCTAGACAGCCATGCGTGGCACAGACGCGGCAACTCTCCTCCAAGCGTTGGCGTAATGCCTGCCGCGCCCGATGTCGTCGCACCTTGAGATTGTTGGGTGTAATCCCCAACTCACTTGCGACTTGTGCTGGGTCGCCATCTGATAAGTCCAACTGCTCAATAAGCTCAGCGTATTCCGGCTTCAGGGTTGGAATCAGAGCGCGAAAACAGGCACAGAGCACCCGCTCTACTTCTGGTTCATCCTCTAGCAATTGCGACTGCGCTACCTGCTGGAGCGAGCGCGTCTCCACCTGTTTCCGTCGATAGAGATCGGTGATGGCATTGTTGAGAATCGAGTAGAACCAAGGGAGCAGTTTCTCCTCGTCGCGCAATTCGGGAGATGCCTTCAAGGCCTTGAGCAAGCTCTCTTGCAGCAGATCCTCGGCGAGGTATGGATCATTTACTTTGCTCTGCACATACGCTAACAGACTGCTCTGATGATGCAGAAGTTGCGCTACGATACCGTTCTCCATGTAAGTGACCTTTGACTCTGTAACTTTCTTCTTGGGACTACGCTTCATTCACTCTAATTATACTTCGCAAGTTTAGGCTTGCTCAAAATAATATCTCAGCCCCACGCCCCTGTTGAATCAATGGAATATAACTCTCCAATTCCTGTTGAATGGCGGGATCGGTGAGGTCAATGGTCTGCTGGCGTTCTGCCGCCAGGTAAGCCGCCATTACCAACTTCGTAATCTCTAGCCCATAACGCCAGTCCAGAAAGGCGGAGCGTCCTGCTTGGAAAGCTGCGGCAGCATCGGCATTCTCATCGGGGTAGCCATAGAGGTCAGCCTCGTTGTGGTGAATGGCAAGCAGCCCGCGCGAGGCAGTTGATTTTTCTAACGCGGTCTCGGCATCAGCAATCGCTTCTGCCGCAGCGTCACCAATGAAGATCTGTGTACTTGAGGCGAGCGTGTTGACCTCAAAGGCATAGCCAGGCCCCATGCCATCCATCAGCAAGCGCAACCCTTGCTTCTCAAACATCCACGAATTTGTAAATTGCGCCTTCACCTGTTGCCCTGTGCTGGGGTTGCGATAGGTAATCACTCCTGTCGTAAAATCCTCAGCAGGCGTCTTGCCATAGTCCACACCAAAGCGATCCAACAACTTTTGCCGCCACAGAGGCAACCCCCACTTGAGCAGGGCAACTTCAGCACTGACCGAGATCGGCTGGAGGAAAGTGGGCGCTTGGTCTGGTGGCGTCAACGCATACCATCCCACCGCAATGCTATGACAGCCCATATCTGAAAGCACGCCGCCACCCTGGCGCGTGGGATCCCAAAACCAGGGTTCATGAGGCCCGCCATGTTCTTCGGCAGCGCGCACCAAGAGCGGCGATCCCATGGTCGCAATCTGCGGCGCAAGTTGCGCCAGTTGGGCGCGCACAGGCTTCATAAAGAGTTGGTTCTCGAAATAGGCAGTCCTCAGCCCCGCTTGATCCGCCAACTCCACCAGTCGCCGCGCCTCTGCCACATTGCGCCCCAGCGGCTTCTCACAAATAACCCCCTTGAGCGCGGCCCCTGCCTGTACAGCCGCCACAATCTCTTCCATCATGGCAACGCGCAGATAGTTGGGCGCATAGATGGCAAGCGCATCCACATGGGGAGCCATCTCGCTGATACTCGCATAAACCGTTACTTCGCCCACGCCCAATTCACGCGCCAATGCCACCACCTCCTCCGCATGGGCGCGCGTGCGCGAGGTAATGCCCACCAACTCCATGTTACGAATCTGAGCCATTGCCCGCAGTTGAAACTTGGCAATAAAGCCCGCACCAATAAAGCCAACACGCAAGGGTGGCATTCTCTTTCTCTCCTGTGCTTAAACTTCATCGAGCAGAATAAAAATTCGCGCGAACCTTCCTTGGAGCTTCAAGCTCCGAGGAAGGTCTCATGCCAGCACAAATCGCAATAAATCTAAAACAACTTCAACTGCAAATCCTCACTCTTCTCGCGCTTCTGTAACAAAGCTGTCGGCGTCAGCATCGCCTTGCGCGCCGCCTCGATCTCATCCACAAAGCGTGAGGGAGGCAGCGTCACCATCTGCCCAAAGAGCACTCGCCGCGCCGCATAGCTCAAGGTGAGTGCTTCCTGGGCGCGTGTCATGCCCACATAGAATAAGCGCCGCTCTTCAGCAATATTAGAGGCACCATTTGACGCATCGTCCGACTGATCTTCGTTGTTGAGTGCAGAATAGGGCAGCAGTCCTTCTTCGCATCCCACCATAAAGACTGCGGGGAACTCCAGCCCCTTAGCCGCGTGGATGCTCATCAGCGCCACACGGTCGGCCCGCGGATCATAGACGTCAATGCCACTTTGCAGCGCCATCGCATCCAGGAATGGAACAATCTCCCCACCAAAAGGCACGGAACGCAACCGCAGTTGCGCCATGCGTTCATGTTGCGCCACCGTTTGCGCTACTGTCGGCGTTTCACCCTGCAATGCAGCCCATGCGCCATAGAGGATGGGAATCACCTCATCCAGCCGTGCAAACGCAGGCCAATCCATCCACAGCGCTAACAATCCACCCAAGCGGCGACGCTGGGCAGGCTTTAAGTCTCCCTTGGTTGCCACATAACGGAGCGCATCTTTGACGCCGCGGGTAGCAATCTCCCCGGCAAGCCGCACCTGTGCCTCCTCTGTCAGCGAGCCCTTACCCTTGCCCAAGAGCGTCGCCAGCGGCAGCAGCGCATGATCAGGTTGAGCGCGCAGCCGCAGCAGTGCCAACAATTCGCGAATGTGACGGTGAGTGGTCAGCGCCTCCCCCACCACTTGATACGGAATGCCTGAACGGTCAAAGGCTTCAATTAAGGGGCGACGTTGTGCGCCCATACGATAGAGAACTGCAAAGTCGCCAAAGGTGCGATTGCCCTGGGCAGTTCCTGCCACCCGTCCTGAATCCAGCGAGAAATAGCTAGTGCCGCCTACAGCTTGCTCAATTGTATGCACCACCGTCTCGGCTTCGGCGCGATCGGTGGGC
>JBBQIG010000520.1:0-4259 GCA_038324715.1 Anaerolineae bacterium
TTCTCTGCTTTGAGTTTGGCGGTGGCGACGAACCCGATGAGCGCATACAAGACGCCCTCTCCTACTTGGGTCAATATTCAGGCGAACATCGAGGACAGTAACCATGATCGGCGGCAAATTTGTCATTGACGCCCATTGTCATCTGGGACAATCGCTGCTTAGTGGGGTGAACATCACCGAAGAAGATTTGCTCGCCACGATGAGCGCCAATGGCGTTGATCTAGCCCTGGTCATGCCTCAGCCATTTCAGGGGTTAGAGGTCATAGCCATCCATGATCGCATTGCGCGCTTAACCGAAGCGCAACCAGGCGTCATTTATGGCATGGCAAATGTCAGCCCTCGTCTGCCCGAAGCAGACTATCGCCGTGAGGTTACGCGTTGCATCCGCGACCTGGGTTTCAAGGCGATCAAGATTGATCCGTCGGTTTATGCCATCGCGCCCAATCATCCCGTAGCTGAAATTGTCTTTGCCACGGCGCGCGAGCTTGGCGTGCCAGTGATCATCCACACAGGCTTGGGCGCACCCTTTGCCTTACCGGCGCTTGCCATTCCCCCTGCCCTCAAATATCCTGATCTCACCATTGTCTTGGCTCACGCTGGCTTTGGCATCTACTATCCCGAAGCCCTGGTTGCGGCGCAACTCTGCCCCAACATCATTCTTGAACATTCATGGAGTCCAAGCTTTCAAGTTGAGTCGATGGCGCAAAGCATCGGGGCAGATCGTGTCATGTTCGGTTCTGACCATCTGACCAATGTGGCGTCAGAGTTAGCCAAACTCCACGCCATCAAGCTGGACGATGCCCAACTCAGCGCCATTCTTGGGGGCACGGCGCGGCGTGTCTTTAACCTGCCTATTCAATAGCAGCGGCTTATCGCTGTATGTATGACAACAGGAGAAGTGCATGGCTGTCACAGGTTCATTTGCAGGTAAACTTGCCCTGATCACAGGCGTTGAAGCCAGCGGCATTGGGCAAGGCATTGCGCGTGAACTCGCGCGCCAGGGGGCGACCGTAGTCGCCCATTATCCCTTCTCGCCGGATGGGGCTGATGCCCTCATTCAAGAAGTCGAGGCCAATGGCGGACGCGCAGGCAAAGTCCATGGCGATCTGACCAACGTGGAGACCTGTCTGCGCGTGGTCGATGAAGCCGCCGACTTTCTGGGCGGGCTTGATATTCTTGTCAACAATGCGGGCATTACCGAAAAGGTACCTTTTCTAAAGGTTACATCTGAACTCTTTGACAAAGTCTACAACGTCAACATTCGCAGCCACTATTTCTGCACCCAACAAGCGGTGCGCTGGATGAACCAGCGGGGAGGAGGGGCCATTCTCAACCTTGCCTCCATTCACGCCTCTGGGGGCATCCCCAATTTCTCCGTCTACGCATCCACCAAAACGGCCATTGTCGCCTTCACGCGCGAACTTGCCACAGAGCTAGTGCCACAGCGCATCCGCGTCAATGCCGTTGCGCCCGGTCACATTGAAGTACCCCGCCACTTTGCTGCCCCCAGCTATAGCACCGAATTGGGTTCTACTTTTGCGCCCTGGGGTCGTGTGGGTACACCCACCGACGTCGCCAGAGCCGCGGCCTTTCTTCTCTCAGATGCTGCCGACTTTATCACAGGGCAAGTGCTATTTGTTGATGGGGGCATCAGCACCAAGCTTGCCGTGGATGCACCACCATTAGAACGCGTCTAGCGCATAAAATGAACGCGAAAAAGGATCGAAGTCTACCATGCCGGAACAATCTCTAAGTGGCAAACTCGCCTTAGTCACCGGGGCTGGCAACGGCACAGGCCGCGCCATTGCCAATGAACTGGCGCACCAGGGTGCGGGCGTTGTTTTGCACGACTTTGCTGATGCACCCAATCTAGAAGCGCTGAATGCCACGATAGATGCCATCGTTGGCAATGGCGGTCGTGCAGCCCTGGTGCTTGGCGATCTCACTCAAGTGGCAGATTGTTATCGCATTGTCGATGAGGCGGCGACTTTCCTCGGTGGGCTGGATATTCTGGTCAACCATGCGGAGATTGCCGAGGCAAAGGCACTGCCGGATGTTTCACCTGCCGATTTTGAGCAAGTGCTCAACACCAATATGCGTGGCACCTTCTTTGTTGCCCAGCAAGCAGTACGCTGGATGGAAGAACGGGGCAGTGGCAGTATTGTCAATATCGGTTCGGTCGTGTCGTTTGCTGGTATCCCCAACCACTCGCTTTATGCGGTGACAAAGGGAGCCATCGTTGGCTTCACCCGTCAGCTTGCAGTGGAGCTTATTCCCAGCAATATTCGCGTCAATGCCGTTGCTCCTGGCTATGTTAATGACAACGATACAGACACCTATGCTCCGGCGCAGAACTCTTGGGGACGCATAGGCAAACCTGAAGATGTAGCGCGCATGGTCGCCTTCTTGGCTTCGCCAGCCGCCGAATTTATCAACGGGCAAATGCATTATGTCGATGGTGGACTCACCAGCCGCGTAGCACTCTACCCGCCCCTGGTCAACACCCAAGAGCTTACTCAGCAGCAATAGCCTCAATCAGCGACATAATCACCAGCAAAAAAAACGCGCTCATTCAGTTCACCCTGAATGAGCGCGTTTTTTTTCATATGCAAAGAGTTCTCAACTAGTGACTCTTGATGGTAGTCCTGCCAAGTTGTTGTCGAAAAGAATCAGCGCAACTGGCACACATGCCATGGCTCAACTGGGGCAACTCAACTGCGTGAAACAGTTTCATTGCCTCGACAGCCTCCTCCACCTCAACCCACCGCCCATCCGCTAACTCGACTTGCTTACACCAACTACAAATCGTAATAAATTCCTTGGAGCGCACAACCAACGGATCAAGCAGGGGAGTATAAGGCCGATCTTCTTTACGCACCACCTGGCTCACAAAGCGAACAGAGTCATTCTCCCTTGGCTGCAATTCCATCTGCATAAATCGCCGCTGGGTTGGTGTATCACAACGGTAGGAGAATGAAATTGTTTCCAAGAATTTGCGGACTCGCTCAAGCATCATGCCATAAATCATGCGCGTCTCGCGGTCAACAATAAAATCCCATAACGAGTGCTGAACGATGACATGCCCAAGCAACTCGCTAGCATGGTTGACGTGCGCGACCTGGTCCCATTCCTTATTTACATGAACAAATCGATCATTGCCATCAATCTCATAGGCAATCTCTTTCGGCTCCACCTCTAACATTGCAGCCTTCTTTGCCTCTAGGAATCTGCCCCTAGTGACCTAATAAATCGTCAGATAACGGTCTAATTCCCATTGGGTTACGTAGAGCCGGTACTCATTCCACTCTTGCGTCTTGGCTTCCACAAAGCGCTCATAAACATGCTGCCCCAGCGCGTTTTGAACCACTTCATCGCCACGCAGAGCATCCAGAGCTTCGCCCAAATCACCAGGCAACGTATCCAGCCCAGAGCGCGCCCCATCCACATGATAGAGATCTTCCTCTGCGGGGTTTGGCGGCATCATGCGCTTCTCGATGCCATCCAAGCCAGCGGCGAGCATCACGGCAAAGGCCAAGTAGGGGTTGGCACTGGGGTCGGGACAACGCAATTCGCAACGGGTGCTGCGATAGCGCCCGCGGCTGATGCGTGGAATCCGCAAGAGAGCGCTGCGGTTTGTGCGCCCCCATGACAAATAGACCGGGGCTTCATAGCCAGGCACAAGACGCTTGTAGGAATTTACAAGCGGAGCTAAGATAGGTGTCATGGCAGCGGCATGAGCCAACTGCCCAGCAATAAACTGCAACGCCGTATCACTCAAACCATACTCATTTTCGGCGTTATACATTATCGTATCTTTGGTGCGTGGATCCCACAAGCTCTGATGAACGTGCATCCCCGACCCGCTAATGCCCGCGATGGGCTTGGGCATAAAGGTGCAATGGAGATTGTTCTTCTGCGCCACGGCTTTGAGCGTGATGCGGAAGGTCATCGCATGATCAGCTGTGGTCAAGGCGGGGCCATAGCTAAAGTCAATTTCGTTCTGGCCCACGGCAACTTCATGGTGGGACGCTTCGACCTGGATGCCGAGGGCTTGCAAGGCATCCACCATCTGCCGGCGCACATTGTTGGCCTGATCGCTGCTGACATCAAAGTAACCGGCGCTGTCATGGGACTCAAGCGGAAAGATGCTACCGTTGCTGTGGCGCTTAAAGAGAAAGAACTCTAATTCGGGGCCAACCTGATAGTCGTAGCCCATCTCGGTGGCCCGTTGGATTTGGCGTTTGAGGATGTAGCGCGGA
>JBBQIG010000521.1:0-4242 GCA_038324715.1 Anaerolineae bacterium
TGAACCCTTTATCTGACCTGCAAAAGAAGATTCTCACCCTGCTCGACCTACCTCACGCTATCTATGATTCTCTCACTGCAGATTCGTTATTACCGCCCTAAAAATGACCGAACCTTGAGTTGGTTGGGAATAAATGATACTTCCTGTTCCAAATTCGCTATGCAACATGCACATTTCTGCTGATTTCTTGCCCATTTAGGGGGTAATAGGCAGCACCAAGGGCTGGGCAAGCGGTGCGAAATCACTTGCGCTGTAGAAACTGACAAGCAGCCGTAGATCGTCAGGCAGTGACGCTGCCAGTGATGAATCTTGTGAGGAATCCAGGGGCAAACTGTGGCGCACAAGTAGTTGATCGCCCACCTTCCACAAGGCAGTTGGATAGTAGTCACCGCCAGGCAGATGGTCTGCTTGCGCCAGCTTTTCATCGTTGGGGGCAAGCAGTTGTGCGGTGGCGACGTAATTCTCTGCAATTGGCTCATTCACTTGCCAGTGCAAAACAAGCTCTATGCTCTCCGTGCCTGAAATGAAATCGTAGCCTAGCAATTGCAAGGGGCCATAGGGCTGATCTACGCGCACGCTGGGTGGCGTTGTGGCGCGTTCTCGCACCTGCACCAGGGGGGGAGTTGCGGGTTGTAGATCAAAGCGGATCTCTAGCCCTGGCATCAGCTTGATCAGATAGACAGGCTGGTCGCCGCCCTCGCGCAGGGCTGTTTCGAGCGTTGCCCCAATGTCACGAAAACGTGGATCGGGCGCAATCAGTGGAAAGAGTCCTGTCATGCCTGTGGCGCGTTGCTCTACGGTTTGCAGATAGAAAAGCGGGACGATTTCGTTGCGGTCATTGCTTACTAGGATGGCATTGTCGGGGGGATCGGCGGCGAGGATCTGCTCCCACTGGTCGCGCGCAACGGTGCTGGTCGATTGGTCGATTTGCTCGGAGGTTATGGGCAGTTCGAGCATGACCAAAAGCAGGATTGCAATGCCCACCACCATACCCACAGACCTCAGCCCTTGTCCTTGCTCTGGTGGAAGCGGTGGGTTTGATGGAGGTGTGGTGGATGTGGATGTAAGGGGTGTTTGGTTTGTGCTCCATTGCCCCGTGACCAGCGCTGCCATGCCAAAGCCGGCCCAGATTGCCCCCACAAGATAGAGCGGGATGTAATAGACCAGGATGTCGCCAATGTTGTAGAAGAGATTGAAGAGTTGTTGGGCAATGACATAAAACAAGGTGGCGATGAGAATAGCATGGCGGCGCGTCACCTTGAGCCAAACCAGACCCGCTGCCATCATCACTAGCCCGACCCAGCCAAGGTGATATTGCCAGAGCCACGCGGCTTGGGGAATCTGCGCCAGGGCATCGCGCAGGGTGCGGAATCCTACGCCAATTGACTGTCCGCTAAAGAAGGCCCAGAAGGAGGCCCAATTGTTGGCGTAGAGCGTTAGTGTGCCGTCGCCCAAGCGTTGGTGATACCAGGGTGACGCTTCTGGTCCAGATCGCAGGGGAATGTAGAGATAAAGCAGTAGCGGCAACAGACCGGCACCTATCGCCAGCAGCCAATGCCACCATGAGAAGCGTCGCCATCCCCAATCTGCCCTGAACCAATAGAGCAGGAGTGCTGGCAGCCAGAGCAAGCTCATGGCATGATGGGTGAGTGCCAACCCTGCCAGTGCCGCGACGAGCAGCAAGCGGCGTAGCGTGGGGATGCGTACCAACGAGTGGGTTGCCAACAGCAGCGCCAACATCAGCACCACGTGGAGGGCGTAGACTTCTGCAATCAGTGCCTGTGACCAGTAGGTGAGATTGATTGCCAGCAAAGTAGCGCTATAAAGGCCAACGATACGGCGTTGCGGGCTGCGTAGGGGAACCCACTGCGCCATTATCCAGTAGAGCAGCCCCACACCGACCCCAGCGGTGAGCGCGCTGAATGCGTTGAGCGCCCATGCAGGGCTAAAGCCGACCAATGCCAGCGCATGTTGCCAGAACCAGCCCATAATCAGATAGAGCGGGTAGCCTGTCGGGTGGGCTAGCCCTAGCTGCCAGGCGGCAAATTGAAATTCGCCAGAATCGCCAGCCAGCAGACCCGGCGCGAGGACGCGCAGATAGAGAGCAAAGGCGATTGCACCCACGACAAAGGCAATCTGCCGGTCTAGTCGATCCACACCGAGGGCGGGTGGGGGCGTACCAGAGGGACTCTCTGAGGGATCTTCCGCTACAGTCTCTGGCATCATCTCTGGCGCAGTCTCGGTTGAATTTTCGGTCAAGCTTGGGGGGGAATCTTCTTCTGGTTGCATGGGGGATTGGGCGGGTAATTTGACCACGGCCATAATTTTCCTATAATGACTTGGTTACATGCCCCGTCATCATCCGCTATCTAAGCGGGGAGGGGCGTTTTCTCTGGTGCGGCACCCAGGCTGTGCCCAGGCAGAACGGATTCTTATGCAGCGAGCTTGGTCGGGCGTGGCGCTTATGATTGTGCCAACCTACAACGAACGGGAGAATTTGGGCGAATTGGTCAGCCAATTACGCGCACTCCCTGGTGATGTCCATGTGTTGATTGTGGACGACAATTCCCCTGATGGCACGGGCGCTTTGGCAGACGGCTTGGCTGCAAACGATGCGGGTGTGGCGGTCTTGCACCGCGCCGGTAAACTTGGGCTGGGTACGGCGTATAAGGCCGGTTTCGTCTATGGGCTGGATCGTGCCTATGAATACATTTGCACGATGGATGCCGATTTCAGCCACAATCCTTCTAGTTTACCCGCAATGTTGGATAAAGCGGTTAGTGGCGATGACCTGGTTGTGGGTAGTCGCTATGTGCCGGGTGGGGGGGTGGTCGGTTGGCCTGCTGGACGCAAGTTGCTCAGTTCTGTTGCCAATCGCTTGGCTCATCTCTTTCTGGGTATCAGCGCACGTGATTGCACGGCGGGTTTCCGCTGCTATCGGCGCGCCGTGCTTGAGACAATTCCGCTGGAGAGCATCTTTAGCGGTGGCTATAGCTTCTTGATTGAGATGGCTTTCCTCTGTGATGCTGCGGGGTTCCACATTGGCGAAGTCCCCATTACCTTTGTCAACCGCACGCAGGGAGCCAGCAAGATCAGCAAGATCGAAATCTACAAGGCCTTCTATACCCTTTTGCGTTTGCGTACCCGCGCGCTGCCGTGGGATCGCTGGGTTGGTTATTACCAGCGGCACAAGGAGCGTACGTCGGGGTAGGTTGGGGTAGAAGGTTGTCTCCCTCTAAATCAAAGCCATCCCCCACAACAGCCTCTATTGCTGTTTAAGATCACCAGCTAAATATCACCATCAGAGAACTTGTACAAAGGAGTTACCCCCAATGTCTGTGGTTCGTGAAGCCTGTCCATCCTGTGCTGCCCCTCTGAGTGTTGCCGACGGTGCCACCAGAATCAAGTGTCCCTATTGCTCAAGCTCCCTCGCCATTGAACGTCACGGCAGCGAAGTTGCCTTGGCATTAGCCGACAGAGTCGCCACGAGCATCGAAAAGAGT
This sequence comes from Anaerolineae bacterium, assembly GCA_038324715.1. Taxonomy (GTDB): domain Bacteria; phylum Chloroflexota; class Anaerolineae; order Caldilineales; family Caldilineaceae; genus QEUY01. Next base: position 3,504 of record JBBQIG010000521.1, read on the forward strand.
GGAACGCAGACGCATGACGCCATCAAAGAAGGCTCCTATGTCACACAGACCGAGTTGCGCCGCCTCCAGGTTGCCCAAGACCTTTCGATGGTGCAGATGCGCCTCTCAAATGTACAAAGCGAAATTCGCTCCATCGAACGGTTGCCCGCCACCCCTATTATCCGCAACCAACTGTCTGAACTGCGTGCCAGTGAAGTTGACCTAAAACGCCAGGCGCAAACCCTGAGTGATGTCCTCAACCCGCCATCCCCCACAGACACACCATCCAAAGCGTCCTCACGCGCCCCTGTTGCGGGTGGCAAAGGGAGCAATGTACGCTGGCTACTCTTCTCCACAAAGGGTCGCCTGTCGCGTGGGGGCTATTGGCTTGGCATCATCATCGCCTTCGTGCTTTTTGTCCTAGTGGGTGCTACCTCTACAACTATGCTGGATATAGCAACAGGCGAGCCAACTTCTTCCCTAAGTTTCTTTGGGTTTCTCCTCATGGTGCTCTTTTTCTGGGTTAGCATTGCCGTCTCGGTCAAGCGCTATCACGACCGGGGCAAGTCCGCCTGGTGGGTATTAATCGCGCTGATCCCCGCAATCGGCCCACTCTGGCAATTTATCGAACTTGGTTTCTTTCCTGGCAACCGAGCCCCTAACCAATATACCTAACGGTCAGAGACTATCTAGCGCACCCGCTCCAGCGCAATCCAATCAATTGCCGCGGCCAGATTGCGCTGGTCGCGGTTGAGGCTGA
>JBBQIG010000522.1:0-4232 GCA_038324715.1 Anaerolineae bacterium
TGGTTCGGCATAGCTGCTACTACGCTGTTCACGCTCACTAAAACTGCGTGAATCGCCATAGCCACGAGAGTCGCCACCATCGCCATAGTTGCGATCACCACGGCGGCGACGGTCACTGCGCTCATTTCCTTGATCGCTACCGCGACTGGGTTCACTGCCACGCTCAATGTGTAGCTCACCCTTTTCATCCAGATAGCGCACTTCGGGGACGAGTGGGCGCCCGCGCAGCAATGCGTCAACCGACGCACCGACATCGTGATGGATGACCATGCGCTGGCGATCCTGAATTTCAATCAAGACGCTAAAGGTGGGTGGGGCTTTGCGCTCCAACACACTCTTTTGCGTGCCACGTCGCCGCGCTTCTTCGTCCGAAAGCGTTACCGACTCAATCCCACCCACAAGATCACTTAAGGTTGGGTTCATCAATAAGTTTTCCAACGAATTACCGTGGGCAGTGCCAACAAGTTGGACACCGCGCTCGGCAATGGTGCGCGCAGCAATTGCTTCTAATTCACGCCCAATCTCGTCAATGATGATCACCTGGGGCATGTGGTTTTCCACTGCCTCGATCATCACCTCATGCTGTAACGAGGGGTTGGGCACCTGCATCCGCCGCGAGCGACCAATTGCAGGATGGGGAATGTCGCCATCCCCAGCAATTTCGTTACTTGTATCTACAATCACCACGCGTTTCTGGTCGCCGCGCACGCGCGCTGCCTCACGCAGGAGGGTCGTCTTTCCTACTCCAGGCCGCCCCAAAAGCAAGATGCTCTTATCACTGGTGACAATATCTTTAATAATGTCGATAGTGCCATAAACAGCACGACCTACACGACAAGTTAAGCCGATGATGTCACCCCGCCGGTTACGAATGGCGGAGATGCGATGCAAAGTGCGCTCAATACCCGCGCGGTTGTCTGCGCCAAAGTCACCGACTCTGGCGATGGCCTGTTGCAGATCCTCGACAGTAATCTCCGTCTCGCTCAGGTACGCCTCGCCCGTGCTAAACCGCGCTTCGGGCAGACGTCCAAGATCTAAGACCACCTCAATCAAGTCAGCCAGGCGGTTCTCACGCTGAAGTGCAGCGTGGATCTGTCCTGGTAAGATGCTGAGGAGTAAATCTAAGTCATCTGTGATCTGGAGGGTTGTCATATTGGCATCGTCAATGGCAGAAGGATCTTCGCCTAAGTTGTTAGTATTATCAGATTGAAACTGATTCAAGAGTACGTTACCCATTCGGTTGGTACTATAGACCTCTCTCTCGGTTGATTAAATCGTGACGCCGCCAATGTACTGCGATCAAGTACACAACCTCTTTAAGATTAACTTTTAAGATTACTTCTCAAGGTTAATTTTTTAAGGTTAAGGACGTCAAAAGGACGTTTGCCCTGCCATGTCAGCGGCAATTGGCTCTTTCATAGCTGGTCACGAATCCATTTCTAGAGCGTTTCTGATTCAGTTAATCTCATCAATAGCTCTACTCAATGGACGTTGCAGCTAGATCACTTGTTCCATCATACTGCTCGACTCTGGCTCCTCAGTGCCAGATGCGTAGAAAGTGGTTGCTCATGTCCGTCACCTCACAATCTGAATTAGAATGACTGCCAAGATACTCTCTACAAAATGCTAGTACTCACTACGGTTCAACATACTGCGTACAATTACTACGATTGAAAATTCAGCACGGGCAATTGGTGGAAGAGAATTGCTGTACCGAAGCTGCGTTGACAATATATGTCTGATTCTACTGCAATAATACCTACTGAACCTGTCCGCCTTCAGTTCCCTTGTTGTCAAGTTCCTCGTCATCAAATCCCTCACTGCCAAAAACGATACGTGGCGGATGCATCGGCATTTCGACAGGTGCGGGCAGAATAAAAGTGGAACTGACCACGGGAGATGCCCGCTTTAAGATCATGGATGGCTGTAAGACCGGCATACGAGCCCATTGCACAACCGGCTTCACCATTTTGGCACGGTCGGTCATCGGCGCAAAGCCATATTCTTGCAGCAACGTCCCCAAACTGCCATGATAGTCACAAACCCCCACATAGGTGGGCAGATGCAACGCATGGGAAGCAAGCACAGTCAGCCCGTGGCGGATCAATTGGTCGATAGGTTGAACATCAGGATTGTAAAAATCGGCCCATAGTTGCAACCAATTGCCATGCTCTGTCTGAACAACCTGTACAGCCCCAATCACATCCCCCTGTTGTTCCAACACATAGGTGTTGCAATTTCCCGCTTGCCACCAATCCAGGATTGGCGGCTTGGGGCTAGATGGGTGATTGTACCCTTCAGCCACTTGCACGCTTTTTGGCGCTGTACGCGCGTAAAGCTGGCACAAGGCCCATTCATCGGACTTGTGCTGGGGACGGATTTCGGCAACAGCAGGGTATGGATGGGAAGCTAGATCCTGGCGCGCCAAACGCCATATTGTCTGACGGGCATACGTACGGAATCCGACATGGCTCAAGGTATTGACAAGCAATGGCTGGTCAGGAACATCCACATAGATACGCTCAATTTGTTGTTGTGCCGCAACTGTATTGTAGTAGGCGACAAGCTTCTCCCAGATGACAGGGTGACCACGTGCAGCATCTAGCCCAGGCGCAAGTTCAATGATATCAACTTCAGATCGCCCTGGGCGTTTTAGTGCTTGCAAATAGCCAATACCCACCAAATTATGGTCTTGCTGACGCAAGACATAGGTGGCTACTTTGGCCTTATTCCATGGAATAAGTGCCGAAAGCGATGCCCAAATCGCAGATTGAGGTTGTAACAAAGACTGAACAGTGTTCAACTTTGTCGATTTGCGACCTAAACGCTGAATCAGAACAATGTCACCAAATTGAAACGGGCGAATCACCGACTGGTCAACTCCTAGCACGACGGACGATGTCCGCCTCTTCCTTCTAAGACTTGTTAATCTACCGTATTATCATAATCTATGATACTAAAAGTACAGACGCTTGACAAGTAGTCTTAGATACAACTTTTATGTTAATGTCATATTTTAATGTCAGGTTAAGGAGAGATATCTGCGGATATCTGAGACTCTTGCAAAGATAAATTGGGCGGTTGATTTTGCTCATCTTTGCAACTTATGCGTGGATAATGGGGGAAACTGGGGATAACTCTGGGGATAACTCGCATTAAAGAGGAAAACTCTACAATAACAAAGAAATTTATGTGACACAAAATGTTAATAGTCCACAAAAATTACATCACTGCTCTACGTCAAAATTTGTCAGATCTGATGATTACTAGTCATCAAAATGTTGGTTAGGTCACTGTAAGTCCTAACACGGCGAGTGAAATTCCAATGGGGCGAAATCCTAGACTGCGATAGAGAGCTTGCGAACGGCTGTTGTTGATTTGGGTATTGAGCACCAAGAGACTAAACTCTTGCGCTGCATATTGAATGGCTTCGCTCAAGACGGCGCGCCCAATCCCACGCCCCTGGTAATCGGGATGGACAGCCAAACGCGCTAACTGTCCCTCGCTGCGGCTATTGGCGCAAACTGCGCTGTACCCCACTAAATTCCCCCGCCACCATGCCAACTGAATTCGCCCGCGCATCAACAACTCAAAGAGGTCACGGCGTCCGAAATGCCAAAGCGGATCAAAAGAAATTGCATCCAATGCGGCTAACGCATCTAACTGCTCATGTTGAAGGGTGCTAAACGTAAGATCGGGCGGTGGCAACGGCAAAGTCGATATGCGGCTATGCAAGCGGTCAAGTTGATAGAACTGCACTGCCTCCACTTGCGAAAAGCCTGCATCCACCAACGCCTGGGAAAGCCACGGCTCGGCACCATAGCAAAGGTACTGAATGGCATGGGGATGTGGTGGTTGTGTATTCACCAAAAGAGTCAGGAGCCGACTTAATTCGCGCTCCGGCGCGTGGTTATGCTGAAAGGCAGCCGCACGCAAGTGGGCGCGCGAGGGCGCATCACTTGGCATAGTCACTGGACGTTCTTCAATCTGCACGCCCAAAAAGCCCCAGACCTTGCCCTGATCCTCGCCCAGCGCCGCAGGCGAGTCCGACAAGAGATTGGATAGATCCTCCATCCCCATGTCTACATATCGATAATAGGCACCTTGCAGAAGTCTATTGACAGCAGCAAGATGCATAGGTGTAGCCCGAAGCAACGGCATGGGGATCAGGGTTGCTCCAGCACCTTGCGGTTACCGTAGACCTGCTCATAATATTGCTTGAATTCACCGTT
>JBBQIG010000523.1:0-4229 GCA_038324715.1 Anaerolineae bacterium
TTGTCCCTTCTTGTTGACCAGGCACCATTGTCTACCTGAATTCGGCTCACATAGATGTGACTGTTGTGGCTGCACCCAGAGGGTTCCCCCCGTGCCAGCCATCTGCTAGTAGGGGCCACCCCCCGTGGTGGCCCCTACAGGTTTCAAGCATTAACTTACAGACCGCTAGGCAGCTTTGGCTTGCGGCACAGTTCGCGCCATAAATTCAGCCAGATTGATCGGAACACCCTGCTCGGCAGACGCTTGGCACGCCAGCGTTACAGCTAGCGTGCGTGTGGCATCAGCAAAATCGCTGAGTATTCCATCCTGATCTCCACGGCGCGCTGCTTCGATAAACGCCTTGTTCATGAGAATCTCGTCGTCTATCTGGCGAGTAAACTCTTCTGTTCTGCCATCGGCGTGGCGAACGACAGTGCGTTTATCGTTAACACTCAGCACCATTTCCTTCGCCACGACATGCACCAGGTGGGGTGGAAAGACCTCTGCCCCTTCGGGCGAGGCACAAGAGTTACCAATAATGCCTGGCGCACCGTTGGCAAACTTCACTGTGCAGGCATTCATGTCAAAAATGTCCAGGTTGGGCGTATCTTGCAGGAACATCGTATTGCCCACTGCATAGGCAGATTCAACCTCACCACACAACAGGCGCATGAGATCGACAGCGTGAGTATGTTGCTCAACCAGCATGCCACCAGATTGGGATTGTACTCGCCACCAGGGTTGTCCCGGCAGATTGCTCAAGCGAATGGAGACAGCCATGCCGATCGGCACGCCCTGCAGCAAGGACTTGGCCCCCTGCACCGCAGCGCTATAACGTTTCTGATAGCCGACCGCGTTGACGATTCCCTTCTCCTTGACATGGGCCGCGATCTCATTGGCAAGCCCCATATCCACAGCCACCGGTTTTTCAAAGAGGATCGGCTTGTTGAGGTCAATCAAGTGATGATCCAACTCACCATGCGCAAAAGGCGGCAGGCACAGATAGAGACAATCCAAATCGAGACGGTCGAGCATGGAGCGATAGTCGCTGAATACCTGGGGGGCGATTCGAGATGAACCTTCCTTGCGTCGCGCATTCGCCCGTTCAATCGCCGCTTCGGCGCGCGTAATGTCCAAATCAGTAACACCTACGACCTCGACTTGGTCGAGGTGCGTGAGCGCGCTCATATGTGAGACGGAGCGGCTCCCTGCTCCAATCAATCCAACACGTGTGGTCATTGTCTTGCCTTTCTGGCTTGCTAATGGATTCTGGGCTGGGTGGCTTGCCGTTTGCTTAGGCAGAAACTTTTTGTTGATCGGCAATCAAGGATTGCAGGCTGGCAAAGGTGCGTCGGGTATTATCCGCACGGTCTTCTCCGGCAGGATGCCAGTGGGTCTCGATCGTATAGTGGGAAACTGGTTCATTCCAAAGCAGACGTAGTTGGGTGGCCCAGTCCGTGCCACCTTCGCCAATGCGCTTCCACGCCGTGCGGCCGATAGATTCATCCACCACCTCTGCATCCTTACAATGCACATCGACAATATGCCCTTGCACTTGGGCAAAACCTTGGACAGGGTCTTCACCAGCCACATGGGCGTTGGCCGCATCCCAAATGATCTTGAGGTTGGGGCGATCAACACCATCCAAGACACGGCGCATGTTACCGCCGGTATTGGCATAGAGCGAACGGGCGTTTTCCAGAGCCAGTGTAAGACCTTCCGGTTGTAGGCGGTCACAGGCAATCTGGATGCCCTTCACGATCTTGTCGAGGGTCTCCTCGCTGATGCCACCGCCGTCGGGCGAACGGGGCGAGGGATTGGTGCCACCCACATCGCGCGTGAAGCCGAAGGTGCGGATGTTCGGGGCTTCAAATAGATGGGCCATCTCAATAAAACGGTCGAGTCGTTGCATGTGTTCATGGAAGCGGGGATGCTGCTCCATGCTTGCCAACTCCACATCGCCTAGCGAGAAGGGACGATAGAACATGCCACAAATCAGATGGGTCTTCAGACCATAATGATTGACGATTGATTTGGCTTTTGCAAGCTCTTGGTCGCTCAACTCATGGGTTGCTCGATTCCAGACTTCATGGATCTCCACATAGTCCATCCCCAGTTCCGCAGCGACGCCACAGGCACGCTCAAAATCTTGGTCGATCTCATCGGTAATAACGCCAAAGTGGAAGTTTTTCATTCGGGTTCTACCTTCTAGTTAGCGGTCAGGCTAACGTGCGACTTGTCGAATCGGTTAAATCCTCACGGCTGATAGGGTGGCAAGGCCGAGTTGCTTTGCCCCGCCCTGGTGTCGATAAGCGGCTTCTCTCACCGAGCATTTCAAGCCAGTGCAAAGAGCGAAGACGCAGTTTTGCTACAGATTTGGTTCTTTTCCTCCTCAGTTAAATACGGATTGGCTACGACCTCTCGAACAGGACCCCCAATTGGCCCCATGTCAAAAGGATAATCACTGCCAAGGAGGACTTGCTCCGCCCCCACTTGATCAACCAAATATTTCATCGCCCGCGCATCAAAGGCCATACAGTCAAAATGGAGTTGCCTCATATAATGGCTGGGAGGGTGGGGAATCATCTTTTGGCACTCTTCTATACGTACCTTATAGCCATGATCCATACGACCCACGATATAGGGAAAAACTCCGCCCGCGTGGGCAAAGATGATTTGCAGATTTGGCAAGCGTTCGAGAATGCCGCCATAGATTACAGTGGCAATTGCGAGTCCAGTTTCCCCCACCATACCAAGAAGATTGTGTAAGTAATAGTCCTGCATCCGTTCTGCACCAGCAGGGATATAGGGGTGGATCAAGAGGGGGACACCCAAATCGGCAATAGTTTCAAAGAGAGGAAAGAGATCCGGGTGATCCAAGTTCTTGCCGTTGATATTAGAGCCAATCATAAAGCCGTGGAGCTTTAGTTCGCGGATGGCACGTGTGGCCTCATGGCGCGCGGCTTGGATGTCTTGCATGGGCAAGGTGGCTAGGCCGAGAAAACGATCGGGGTGAGCGCCGACCCGCTCGGTGATGCTGTCATTGAGAAGTGGGGCCAATCGTCGAGCCGCGGCGGGTTCAGCCCAGTAAGAAAGGGTGGGTGGAGCCGACGAGATCGCCGCCATCTCGATACCCGCCTGATCCATATCCACCAACATACGCTCGGCCGCATAAAAGTCGGGTGTGAGAGGATGGTCAAAATTTCCGGGACAGGTGAGATGCTCTTGCCCATCCTCTCGGCGTTCAATCTTCGCCTGCAGGCTATTGGGACGGCGTGCTTCATCAAGAAATGCTTGGGGAAAGAAATGGCAGTGAATGTCTAGCGTAACCATTGTGGCTCCATCTTCTGGCTTTTGTTTTCTATTAGTTTGCTGATCCGTTGTGTGCTAACGCCTTCCTCCTTATAGGCCACACCCTACAGCCGAACCCTTAAAAGTCGTTCATTGCCTCTCGGCTCACCGCAGATGACTTGTGCGACTTTTAAATGATTCGTCAACTAGCCTTTGAGCCCAGTCAACACGATCCCTTCCATGAGCGCGCGTTGGGCTAAGAAGTAAACCACCAACACAGGGAGGACCATGATTGTCCCCAACACCATGACGTAGTGAGTCCAATCCCGCCCACCTTCAAAATACTGGAGAGCGTTAAGACCCAGGGCAAGCGTGTAGCGTTGACGTTGTTGTAGATAGATGAGCGGCGCTAAAAAATCGTTCCAATGGGATAAGAACGACAGCACAATTACCACGGTTAATGCCGACCGTGCAAGAGGCAGAATAATCGAGAAGAAGATGCGCGGGCGGCTTGCACCGTCGATGCGAGCCGCGTCTTCCAACTCCATGGGAATGGTGCGAAAGAATTGGCGCAGCAAGAAGATGGTAATCGGCCCACCAAACCACGCGGGTACGATGAGAGGGAGAAAGGTACCAACCCAGCCCAGTTTGGTAAACATCACATACACAGGGATCATGGTCGCGGCAAAGGGCAACATCAGGGTGGCAAGGATGATGGTAAAGACAACCTCGCGACCTTTGAAGCGCAAGCGCGCAAGGCTATAGGCTGCCATGGAGGAACTGATGACTGTGCCCAAGGTGGTAAGCAGGGTGATAATCAGCGTATTGGCGGTATAGGTCAAGACCGGAACCACCTCAAAAACCTCGGCGTAGTTAGACCAGCGGGGCGGATCTGGGATCCACTGGGGGGGAAAGAGGTAAATCTCGTGAGGAGCCTTGAGTGATGACGAGATCAGCCA
>JBBQIG010000524.1:0-4221 GCA_038324715.1 Anaerolineae bacterium
CACGACGCGCAGGCCCGTAGCATCAATGCTCATAAGTTGCATCGCTCCATTAGATTCTCTGTACCCCACTCTATTGAGGCAGGTATGAAGATGGTTGGAAGAATATATTGCACTAGTATAGTACAAAATGACAAGAGGCTGTACTTGCTGACTTGGCGCGACACGCGCACTGGTTGTATAGCCAGTGCGCGTGATGCAGATATTTATTTTACTCGAAGAGTTTTGGGCTATCGCTGTGTGATCAACAAACTCTTAACGAATGCCAACCCACAACGAGAAGTCATCTCCAGCGCTGTCGGCGGGCGCTTGCACGGTCACATAGTAATCTTGCGTGGCAGCAAGATAGCCTGACCACAATTCTCCTTGATTTGCTGCGCCCAAGAAATTTCCTTGGGCATCACTGATCGTCACGCGTGCCGGGTAGCCATCATCCGTATTCAGTTGCACGCGCATAGTCTGCCCACGCAAGGCACGCAATACGTAGCGCGAGGGGGTGCTGCTATCGACGTAGCCCCATACGGTTGTACTGGTCGATCCTGGAGCAAACTGAATGCGCCGCGTGACAGGTTGTGGCACAGGAATCGGTGTGGGAGCCGCGCCGCGAATGGTGATGACCAAGCCATAATCTGCACCCTGTCCGCCTGCGGGAGTTCGCAGATCAACGCGGTAATCTTGGCTAAAGGGCAATGTCCGGCTCCAAGTTTCACCCACACTCCCCCTGCTAAATGGTGTGCCATCCGCAGCACCGACAACAAAGTTGAAGGAGCCACCTGTAGACCAACTTTCGATGGTCATGACCTGATTGGCGCGCGCATTCAGCAGATAGCTCGCGCTGCCACCTGCGGGAAGATAGCCTGTGACTTGGGCACTGATTGCACCTGGCGCAAATTGAATACGCGTGGGTGTGGTTGGGGGAACTGGAGTGGGGGTGGGTGGCGTGGAGACAGTGGGAATTTCCACGCGCAAGCGGAAGCCAATTGTCTCTGTCGTGGGTGGCATGTTGACGACAAGCAGGTAATCCCCTGTGCTGGGTAACGTCAGCACCAAAGGATTGCTCCCCACAGTCGTCCCAAGCACATCACGGTTTGGCGCAAGGATGGTCGCAAAAACGGGGGCACCCTCTGCCTCCACTTGCACACGCAATGTCTGCCCTGCCAGCGCACCCAGTGCATAGCGCAACGGCTGCGCCCCGTTCAATGTATTAATGATCGTGGCACTGGTTGCACCGGGCGCAAATTGAATACGCTCAACGCCGCTTTGACTCAACGGCGCAGCCTGGGCAGGCACAATCCCCACAAGTAAAAAGACGAGCGCAGCCAACAGCAAGGCGTGCTGTGCTTTCTGTAATGAATTAAGAATCATACTTTCCTCCATGCACTCGTTGCCCCGAATGGCTTGCTATGGCTTTAGCAATCGCCCATCCAGGGAGGGGGTATCAAACGAAATAAACAAGTTACAACATGCATACGTTATGAAGAACATGCCACACTTGTGGGACGCATTGCAGAGGGATTCTGTTCCCACTTAAGTCTAAACACCTGTCTACGAATGTACGAAGAGTCAAAGTGCCGCGGCCGCGACCAAATTGCAGCAGCGCCCCAACAGCCCATTACGAAGCGCAGCCGGCTCATTGGTAAAGAGCACACAAACAACTTCGCGCACGGGGTCTGCCCAGACCACAGTACCCGTTGCGCCGCCGTGACCAAAGGTTGTGGGGGACGAGAGATCGCCAAAGAAAGTGCGTCCACCATCCGGCACACGATGCCCCATGATCGTCCAGCCCAGCCCCCACGTCTGTCCCCAAATCATACCGCTGCGGTCAGGATCATAGGCGCGCAGAATGGGCGAGGATTGGTCACTGGTCATGGCAATGGCAGTGGCGGGAGAAAGAACTGAGATCTCATCCCATTTGCCCTGGTTCAGAAACATCTGGCAAAAGCGAAAATAGTCGCTCACCGTCGTGAACATGCCGCCCCACGGTGCGCCAAAATTCCACCAATAAGAGCGGTTCCAGTTCCAATCGGCATCGCGCTGCTCGTCCGGCAGATGCACATGCACAATCCGGCTCTGGTCCAACTCGCCCACACCCAGACTTGTATCTTGCATGCGCAGCGGAATAAAAAATTCCTGGCGTAAAAACTCTGGCAGCGCCATGCCGCTGATGCGTTCAACGATTTCGCCTACTAGCGCAATCCCCGTGCTCTGGTATTGAACACGCGTCCCTGGTGCAAAATCCAACGGCAGATCGAAGATACGGCGCACGAATTCACTGAGGGGAGCCCCTTGACGGCGCAGTTCAATGTTCTCTGGCAACATATCAGGCAGCCCAGAGGTGTGGGTGAGCAGATGATGAACGCGCACCTCCTCCTTGCCGCGATTGCCAAATTCAGGCAGGTGGTCAGCCACGCGGTCGCTGATCATCAATTTACCCCGTTCAACCAGCAACATCAGCGCTGCTGCCACCATAGGCTTGGTCACGGATGCCACCAGAAAGATGCTATCAGGCGTAATTAACGGCTCTGGCTGATCCGGGTATTGCCGCCCCACGCCAAAAGGAGCCACAGCTTTTCCTGCGCGCGCCACCAAAAGCGCAGCACCAGGAATGGTGCCATCAGCGGCGGCATCTTCTAACAGGCGACAGGCGCGCTGCAAACGATCCGGGGAGAACCCCGCTTCTTCCGGCTCAAAATAGGCAAGCATTGTTCTTCTTTCTAGTGTAAGTGTTGACCCACAGGAGGACGCACAAGATTTGACGCTGTTGAATGCACCACGGTTGAATGCACCACGGTTGAATGCATCACTGTGTGCGTGGACAAGATCGAATCAAGTCGAATGATATATGGATCATACGTAGGAAGAGATAAGCCTGTCAACTTAGGCAATTGCTACCCATCATGATACGCACGCTCTCGTCAACTTGTTTAGGGCCAAATCTAAATTCTCGCTCTTTATTCCTCGGGCGTCTGTCACGATGGGGGCCGGAACGCCGCCATCCCTGGCGGCAATGCCAGCAAGGATGCTGGCGTTCCCAGGGCATCCATCAACTTCCGCCCCAAATCTGAAATGCACCCTTATTCCTCGACCTGGTTGACAAAGTGGTAAATCAGCGCGAGAATTGACAATATTACAACATTTGTCAATTTGTTAATTCGATACGAACAGGCTTTATATGAGTGGCGATATAAAACAAGATGTAAAACAACAGGAACGCGAAAAGCACATTCTCGATAAAGCCGCTGAGCTTATTGCCCACCACGGTTACGACAAAACCACGGTAGGTGACATTGCCGCAGCCGCTGGCATGAGCCGCGGTATCCTTTATCTCCATTTCGAGAACAAAGAGAAGCTATTCGAGGCACTTGTCTATCGGGAGACCTTGCTCTATACGCGCATTTGGTTGGAGCGCCAAGATGCTGACCCCAACGGCGGTACGATTGCGGCAATGTATCGCAACGCGCTCTTTGCCATCAACAGTCGTCCCTTGATGGCAGCCTTTATGCGGCGCGATCGGCGTATCTTTGGCAGCTATCTGCGCAAGCCCAATAACATCTTTCAGGTCTATCAGTCCAAGTCGCAATGGACAGAGACGCTGGGCCAATTGCAAGCGGTGGGCGCAGTACGTCAAGACATCAAGCCCGAACTCCTGGCGACAATTCTCGATATGTTGGCGTACGGTTTGGTGAGTGTGGACGAAATGCGCGCGCCCGACGAGATTCCGCCATTCGACGAAACCATGGAAGCCATTGCCACACTGCTGGAACAAGCCTTGACACCCAAAGACGGGGGTGATGCCAGCGCAGGCAAGGTGATCATTCGTAACTTTGCAACATCAATTTTGGCACAACTTGAAGCGGCACATCTATCTCAAGAACAAGTACCTGAAGAAATGAGTACCTCAGCATGAAAATTCTAATCAACACATTTGGTACACGTGGCGATGTTCAACCCTTTATTGCGCTGGCACAAGGATTGCAGAAGGCAGGTCACAGCGCCACGATCTGCACAGCAGAAGGCTTTCGCCCTTTCATCGAAGAACATGGTATTGCCTATGCTCACATGGACAATCACCTCTATGAACTCATACACGCGCAGGAGGCTAAAGCGTTTATTGAAGGGAAAGGCAACCCACTTACGCTTTATAAACAAGTAGGGCCGATGATGCAGCAAATGATGGAAGATGAATGGGCCGCGGCACAAGCTTTGCAGCCAGACCTGATTCTC
>JBBQIG010000525.1:0-4220 GCA_038324715.1 Anaerolineae bacterium
GCAATACCACTGCTCTGCCACTAACGACTGCTGCTGCCATTCGCGATGAACTAACTGCGCAACTGACAGGTGGCGTACGTTGGACAACTTCAATGCAGCGTGCGTTGGCGGATGGGGTGACTCATTTTGTGGAGCTTGGCCCTGGCGAGGCATTGACGGGCATGATGAAACGCATCGATCGCGCGGCCAGTCGTCACAATGTGAGTGATCCGGCGGGTGTGGCTACATTTGTCGAGTGGTGGCAGACGCGGTAGGCTATCCACCTGATCTGCCCATCTATCTTATTTAGATTGTCTTTACCTTGTCGCCCTTGGCTGTGCAACTGACCCTTGCGCGTTTTACAACGATTCGCATGATTCCCAATTCGGCACTATAATAGACCGACAAACAAGCAGAAAAAGAGCGAAAAATGGACTTTACTGGCAAATGTGTCCTGGTGACGGGCAGTAGTAGCGGAATTGGCGCTGCGATTGCTCAAGAGTTTGCAACCGGAGGTGCAAAGGTTGCTATTCACTACCGTGGCAACGCGGATGGGGCCGAAGCTGTCGCCGCTACGATTCGTAGCACCGGGGGCGAATGTGGTCTTTACAAGGCTGATGTAAGTGATTCCCAACAGGCCGCTGAACTCGTTAAGCAAGTGCAAGGCGAACTGGGCGGGTTGGATATTGTGATCAACAATGCGGGCACCACGCGTGATACCCTTGTGCTCTCCATGAGCGATGAGCAGTGGGACACAGTCATTAACACCAATCTACGCAGCGTCTATGCTGTGAGCCGCGCTGCATTGCGTGGGATGTTAAAGAAGCGTTGGGGACGCATTATCAACATTACGAGTGTTGTCGGCTTAACAGGCCAAGCAGGGCAAGCCAATTATGCTGCCAGCAAGGCTGGAATTATTGGCTTTACCAAGAGTCTTGCCCGTGAAGTTGCCAGCCGCAATATTACGGTAAATGCGGTTGCCCCTGGCTTTATTCCCACTGCGCTAACGGATGTCTTGAACGAGGAACAGCGGGCCGGCATCATCAGTGCCACCCCGATGGGACGTATGGGGACTGTGGACGAAGTTGCCTATGCCGTGGCCTTCTTGGCCTCGGAACGGGCTGGCTTTATGACGGGACAAGTGTTGACGGTTGACGGTGGAATGGTAATGATGTAGGATCATGGAACTGGCTGGCAAATAGCATCTAGTATGACTAGATTGAAATTGTGTTGAATCTCTGTTGTAAGCTTAAAACATGGGACAAAGCTATTTCGCTAGATAAGCCTGAATCGATATACCCTCTCTTCAGTCATTTTCTGGGCACTTTTATTGGTAGGATTTCGTTTTTGTAGATGCTGGTAGCGATGCCGGATCTTGATCCGTAGAAAATATTTATGAATGCAACCCGCAAGCCTGGCACTAGCGATCATCAGCAGTTAATCCAGGAGCGCCGCTCGGCACGAAAGCTGGCGGTGCAGGCGTTATTTGAAATCGATAGTGTGGGCCATCTTCCTGGCTCTGTAGTGGACGAGCGGCTGACTTACAGCTATCCTGGGGAACAAGGTGCACTCTATGTGCGTTGGTTAGTGAGTGGTGTTGTGCGTCATTTGGATACGCTCAATGCCTTCATTGTCAAGTATGCCCCGGAATGGCCTGTAGACCAGCTTGCCATCATTGACCGCAACATTTTGCGGTTGGCGTTTTTCGAGATTGGTGCCCGCGACTCTGATACACCACCTAAAGTGGTGATTAACGAGGCCGTGGAACTCGCCAAGGTCTTCGGCAGCGACAGTAGCCCACGCTTTATCAATGGCGTGTTGGGGTCTGCGCTGGACGAAATTCGTAAGCAAGAGTTTTAGAGCGTGCTATGGATAGCTTCTTTGGGATCGGAATTGCCGAACTGTTTTTCATCGCAGTAATTGCGTTAATTGTCCTGGGGCCGGAGCGGCTGCCGGGTGCTTTGCGCGAAGTGGCAAAAGTAATTCGTACCGTTCGTGGCCTAACGAATGAGTTGATGGGGCAATTTGGCGATGAGATGAAGGTCTTTGACGACCTCAATCCTCAGAAATTGCTGCGTGAGTTGACAGATGATCCGGCTGAGAAGACTAAAGCCACGGCGGCTAAGTCCGCTAAACCAGCGACGAAGCCCGCGGCCAAGCCTGCAACATCTTCAACTGCCAAGTCCACCACGACGAAACCTACTACCACAAAACCTGCTGCTACAAAGCCAGCCACCACCCCTAAACCCGCTACGCCAAAGGTTGCAAGCTCTGCTGCAACGAGTAAACCCAAACCCACCACTGACGCACAGCCAGTGGAAGGGGATACGATTGTGGCTGGGGCCGGTGATGTTGCAAGTGCTGAGGGTGTAAGTGTAGAAACTTCAAGTGGTGAGCCAGATGCATCCGGGGCTGTACCTGGGACTGTGGCTCTGTCTGGAACTGCAACAGGTGCTGTCGAAGATGCACCGGCTGTTTTAGCGGATGAATCAAATGAACATAGTATTCTGCCACCTGATCGACTGGCGCAAGCAGAGACTCAACCCACAGAGAACCAAGTAAAGACTACAGATACCGGCTCAGTTGAGATGGTTCAAGTAGACCCAGCCGAAGATGCGCTAGATCCTGTCGAAGTGTCTGCCGTGGAAGATTCTGCAACTGAAACAGCAGTTGTGCCTTCTGCGACTGTGGCTGAGACCGTGACAACTTCAGAGGTAGCAGAACCAGAGAGTGAACCGGCGCAGGAGTCGCTCCCGGGTGTTGTCTCCGAATCCGAGAGCGAGGTTGTCGTTGAAACGGCACAGGCATCTGTAAATGTAACTGGGAATGTTAACGGGCTTAACAAGAATAGTGCTAATAAGAGTGGCGCTTCCGCCGAAGGTGACGCATGAGTCAGCAGGTAGCTGCAATGGAACCAATCAGTGAGAGCAGCATGAGCCTGATGGAGCACCTTAAGGAGCTCCGTAACCGGCTCATCTGGATTGTCGGCGGTCTTTTGGTCGGCACATTGGCCTCAATGGCCTTTGTTGAGCCGATCCTGCAATTTGTGATTGAACCACTCACGCGTGAAGGTGTAATTCCGCAAGCACTGGGGCCAACTGATACGGTTGGCATCTTCTTTAAGATTAGCTTTACCGTGGGCGCGTCTATTGCTATGCCCATTATCATCTATCAGATTATTGCCTTTGTTTCACCTGGGCTATACCCCAACGAGAAGCGGGCGTTGCTTCTGACTTTGCCTGGGATCATGGTCTTGTTCGTACTCGGTGCGGCTTTTGCATTCTATCTCTTAATCCCAGCCGCAGTGAATTTTTTGCAAGCTTTCTTGGGTAGCGTCATCCGCCAAGACTGGACAATTGACCGCTATATTGGTTTTGTCACACGTTTAGTCTTTTGGATGGGTGTGGCTTTTGAAACGCCGCTGGTGGTTGCTTTCTTGGCACGCGCGGGCATTATCGCTGGACCTCAGCTACTGAACTATTGGCGTCATGCCATCGTGATTGTTGCTGTGGTGGCGGCTGCCATTACGCCCACTGTCGATCCAGTCAACATGACCATTGTCATGGGACCGCTGATTGTCTTGTACTTTATCAGTGTCGGCTTGGCCTTTATGCTCTACAAGCCACGCGTACCTCGCGATTTTAGTGAAGGCTTTGATATAGAGGAAGATAAATAGAGCACGCAAAGCTTGAGAGAACGCAGAGCAGAGGTGGTAGGTGGATCGGGAAGCATTGATTGCCCGTAAACAGGCGGTGCGCCAGCAGATTGAGCGTCACCAACGCGAGATGGAACAACTTCATCAAGCGCAACCACCGAATCTGCGCCGTGTTCGTAAGTTGGAAGCTGAATTAGAGAAGTTGATGAGCGAGGAGTACACGCTGCGACTGGCAATTGATAGACATTGAACTCAGGCTGTTCGAGTGAAGGTCAATGGAGCACAAATGCCTAGCAGCGACGTTTCTCGCTCATCTCAAAATTACGAACTCAAGCACCCTCTTGGAAACTTCAACATTTCTGAGAGGGTCTTTTTTACCTCTATTCCCAGAAATTAGTTTCCAAAATTGACAATGAACTTGAACGGGAGACGCAACGTGTCATTGCAGCGCATGCAGCCCACGAAATACTTTTGGCAAGGTAAACGTGTGCGTTTACGTCGTACGGTGTACACGCAAGGACGCTACTTTGACGAATTTTTCTATGGGATGACCTGCGAGGAATTTGCCGAGCGTTATGGGGATTTG
>JBBQIG010000526.1:0-4213 GCA_038324715.1 Anaerolineae bacterium
GGACTCGAACCCAGAACCCATTGATTAAGAGTCAATTGCTCTGCCAATTGAGCTAGGAAGCCACATTTTTTGCTTGCCCATGCTTAATAGTTGAGTATTGAGCCATGAACTACACATATTTCTGTCTGACTAGTTTAGACGCAGCCAAGAAATTTGTCAAACTTTGAGCCGTTTAATGGTTTTTGTTTTCCTTACGAGGGAATTGACATGGGAATTGTTTGATCTGTGCGCTTGAAGGGATGTTGCGTTTGCGAGATTGGCGGGGGCGACGTATGCTTCTGTGGCTATGCAACGTTTGGTACTCTTGATCTCCATTGGGCTTGTTGTCCTTGCCTTTTATACATTCCAACGTGGACGTCAACCCGATCCTAGCCTGATCAGTTTGGCGGTGCGCGCTACGGTTTTTGCGATGCCGTCGCCGTCGCCGCAAATTGTTGAGGTGACGCGCGTGGTTGAGGTGACACGGATGGTCGAAATCGTGCGCATGGTGGAGGTTACGCCCACACCTCTACTCTCGACCGACCCGCTCGCGACCGAAACAGTTACGCCCACGTCTACACCTACTCCGGTGGCGGCTGCACCGTTTGAAGAGGCTTCTGCGCGCATGGCTGCGCTTCCAGAAGTTGCGCCCGAAGTTATAGCGGAAGCAGTTGTTGAGGCCCCGGCGGAAGTGCCCGTTGATATCCAGATTTCTGCGCCAGCGGAAGCTGTGGTCGATGGCGGTTGCCCTGCCTCTTCCCGTAATCAGTACACTTCCATTCCTGTGACTGGCGCGCAGATTGAACATCCAGATTCGCAACATGGCGATTTGAACTTGGCGTTGCGTGGGTATGTACCGACGGATGCGGTGTTGTCGTTGGTTGATATCAATGGGCCAACTGATGGCGATGCGCCCCAGCTTTCGGGTGTACTCAATCGTTTGCCAACCTTTGGTCGAGCTTATCGCGCTCGTGATTGGAATTGGGCCTGTGGTGGAGTTGGGTGTCGTGGTGATGAACTGGGGAATGTGGAGGTTTCGCTGGTGGCGATGCAGAGCAACCCCGGTGAGCCGGTTCATGTGCCCAGCCGCGGTGCAGAGATTTATGGAGGCGGCTTTGTTGCGCTGGTCATTTATGCTGAACCTTCACGGATGACCGTGGTTTATACGCGCGAGGATAGCGTTGCCAACGGGTATGCCGTCCACCTTGAGGATTTTTGTGTAGACCCAAATTTATTGGCGCTTTATCAAGGCAACAATGCGGGTGGACGTGGAAGTTTGCCTGCCGTGCACATTGGTGAAGCGGTTGGCACTGCTCGCTATAGTCAGGTTGTGGTTGGGGTGCGCGATCGCGGTAGTTTTACGGACCCACGCTCACGCAAGGATTGGTGGCGCGGGCATTGATGCCACTAGAAGTTCCGTGGTTCGT
This sequence comes from Anaerolineae bacterium, assembly GCA_038324715.1. Lineage (GTDB taxonomy): Bacteria > Chloroflexota > Anaerolineae > Caldilineales > Caldilineaceae > QEUY01. Next base: position 1,407 of record JBBQIG010000526.1, read on the forward strand.
TTAGGCTTAAGCATCTGGAGAATCGTTAAGCGCATTTACCGTTGCGCTAATGAGGAGTAACGCATCGTTACTAAACGTTTCGGCTGGTTGTTCTCCCCCATTTTGTACCCACTGCCGTGCTGCCCCATAGAGTGAACAACTGATAATTGTCGCGGCTAGCTTGACGCGCTGGCTATTGTGCCCGCTGTAGAGATGATGTGCAGAGAGCCAACCCCGGATATTGTCATGCAACTGTCGCTTGATCTGTGCTTCGGCGAGTGATTCAAACATTTGGTAGCGCTGCGGACATTCGCTGTTGATCGAGGTCAAGTGTGCGATCACTGCCATGAAAAGTGAACGCAGATATTCTTGAGTGTCGTTGGTTAGCGATGCCTGGTGACGTTGTAGCGTTTCAGCGAATATTTCGCGAATAAAGTCGTCTACTAGAGCGCATTTGTCTACAAAATGGGCATAGAAGGTGGCGCGGTTGACGGTGGCGCGTGTGGCAATTTCTTGGATGGTGATTTCTTCGTAAGATTTTTCTGATAGTAAACTTAGGAACGCATCCAACAACAGTTTGCGCGTGCGTTTTACCCGCGGATCAATTTTCTCTTCCACTGGTGTTAGATCTTCTATTACTTCAGAATCCAGAACCGCTTCATTTATAGACAACTTGTACCTCTTTTCGACTTCTTCTTCTATCATTGGTTCGTATCTTCGCACCTTTGCTTCCCATTTTATCGCAAATTATCGCCTAGATCTATGCCCCGAGCAGTGGAGTTTGGATGGTATCGTTTGACAGTGTAGATTTACTTCGTCTATACTACACAACAATTGTTGGATAGACAATATTTGTTGTGTAGTTGTTGTGTAGCCTGATGCGCTAGCTTAAGGACAGAAGCACTCTGCCTGACAATGAGTGTACCCCTTTAAGATAAGCAACTCCTTTTCAGTAAAACAACTAGAGAGAAGGTTTAGCAACGGAATGAAAGTTGAAATTTGGTCAGACATTGTTTGCCCGTGGTGTTATATCGGCAAGCGGCGATTTGAGGCGGCACTGGCAGAGTTCAAGCATCGGGATCAAGTTGAGGTTGTGTGGCGAAGTTTTGAATTGGATCCCAACGCTGCCCCTCCTTATCCTGGGACATTGGAAGAGGTAATTGCGAAGAAGTTTGGTTTTGATAGAGCCAAAGCAACTGCAATGCTTGCGAACCTTACGGAACTTGCTGCCAAAGACGGGCTAGAGTACAAGTTCGATCATGCCAAGCGAGGCAACACCTTTAATGCCCACCGGCTGATTCATCTTGCACACGCACACAATCTACAGGGTGTGGCAAAGGAAAGACTGTTGTACGCTTATTTCACCGAGGGCAAAGCTATTGGCGATGTAGATACATTGGTCACACTTGCTAGCGAGATTGGCCTCGACCCAGAGGAAGTGCATGCGATGTTTGCAAGCGATTTGTATGCAGATGAGGTGAAGGCGGATGTGAACCGCGCCAACGCATTTGGAATTCGCGGTGTGCCTTTCTTTGCCATCGACGAGACTTATGGCGTTTCCGGCGCTCAACCCGCGGAGGTTCTTCTCGATACATTGGAAAAAGCATGGGCTGCTTCCCACCCTTTGATCTCACTGGATCAATCTGTGGGGCAAGTGGAAGGGAGGGGGGTCTGCGAAGGCGATGATTGCGAGATCCCTTTAGCTGAAACAAGTCTAGAGGGAAGCGGCAAGGCTTTGTAGTTGGTGTAAGTAGTCCCAGTAATTGGGATGCATTAGATTTATAATCAGGAACTGGTCTGTCCATAGCAGACTTTGTAGGTAAGCATTCAATTTAGATTTTTAACTATCGGCAAACATTAGGGAGAAACTTGTGATTGTTACTCGTGAACGTTTTGAGCAGGGAATGAGCTATGAGGCTTATAAGGAGCAGATGAACCGGAACCAAGAACGCTTTATTGAAAACGAGCGTACTTTGGAACTGGATGCCGAGGATGTTGCTTTCTTTAAGGCGCTGCCACAATCGCTGGACGTATTGGTGCTGGCGGAGGATTGGTGTGGTGACGTGATCAACAATTTGCCTGTGTTGGGACGTTTGGCAGAGGAAAGTGGCAAGCTCAATCTTCGTATTTTCCTGCGCGATCAGAACCTCGATCTTATGGAGCAATATCTGAAAGAGGGGCAGTTTCGCTCGATTCCTGTTTTTGTCTTTTTTGATGCTAACTTCAATGAACTTGGTCATTTGATTGAACGCCCGGCGCGCATGACCGAGTTGATTCAAGCGATGCGTGCGGATCTTTATGCCAATGACCCTATTGTTTCTGCTTTTCCAAGCACGACTCCTCCCAGTGAGCTACCAGAGGAAGTGCGGTTGCGCATAAGCCAAGCAAATAGCAATTTTAGTGCAAAGAATCGTGGACTTGCTGTAAAAGAGTTGATTAACGAAATTAAGAATGCTCTTGGCAAAGTGGCGACTCCTGCTGCGTCGACCAGTGTCCCGACGATTGCGCTTGCGACCAATGGCAGTCAGGCACATAAGGGCTTTCAGCGCCCCACGCCAAAGGCCACGGAAGGCCCCGTTAAGGTGACAATTACCTATTGTGCCGCGTGTGGCTATGAGCCGCAGACCCTTGAATTAACATCAGCGTTGATGCATGAACTGCGCGATAACATTTCATCAATCGAGCTGATTCCCTGGCACGATGGTATGTTTGACGTGGTGGTCAATGGCGATCTGGTTCATTCGATGTCGCGCGATGGTGGCTTTCCAGAAAGTGCAACGGTCATTAATGCCGTGCGCGAGCAATTCAAGGTTGCGGCGAACTAAGCA
>JBBQIG010000527.1:0-4206 GCA_038324715.1 Anaerolineae bacterium
CCTGCTCATTCGCTAGCTGACATCACGAACTAGTAAGAGATCTGATTCGAGGCGCATGAACGGCATTTTTGACCTATTAAGCTTTTTTGGCAGCACGGCTGGCCTCTTTTTAATTGGTGGCGTGACTGCGTTGATGATTATCTTGTGGGATTGGCGGATGGTGCTGGCTGGCTTGTTTTTCGTCCAGGTTGGCGTGGTCTGTGCCACTGTTGCTGTGGAGCAGTTGCCTTCTGAATGGGCGTGGACAATGGTCATTGTGATGGGATTAGCCTGTCTGATTTTGACACTCTCTGCCCAGCGCATGACACGTACCACCTCTCTTTACCAAGCGGGTACGTGGCCTTTGCGCAGCTTGATGCTTGGCTTGCTCTATGTTGCGTGGAGTTTTGCGGATGTGGTGGTACCGTTGCCAGTCGTTGCACCGCAGTTGGCTGAACTCTTTGTCTGGCTTACGATTTGTGTGTTGGTGATGTTGGGGCTGAGTGACAATCCCTTGTTTTCAACGGTTGCGCTTCTGATGTGGTTAATCCCTGCACAGGTTGTTGTTGCGCTAATTGTGAATGCACCCGCATTGGTGGCTTTGATTGGCCTGTTGACGCTGCTTTTGGCGCTGGCAGGTAGTTATCTTATCTTGGTAGAGCAAGTTTCGGCAGAAAAGAGTGCGCTGGTTGTGACGGATATAACCTTTACGGGAGATTTGCGTGTTCCGGTTTCGGCGCAGTCACCCTTTGAAGTGGAAGAAGAAGAGGGGCTAGAGAGGTGGGTCGAGAAACGAATTCTCTGGCTGCAAGGACAACCGTGGGCGATCACGATGGTGAATCAGGTGCGTCAATTGCCTGATTGGGTACGTAGGTGGCGACGATGAGTAGCTCTCCCTGGTTGACCCTGCCTGTCCTGTTGATTGGCACATTGCTGTTTGCGTCGGCTGTTACCTATCTCATCCGCCATTGGGAGCGGTTGACCGCGCTGGTGGGTATTCTTGTCACGGGTTTTTGGGCTACGTTTTTGTGGCAGGTTGATTTGCAACAGCCGCTGTGGATTCTGCCTGTTTCAAACCGGGTGGTGGATATGGGCGCGCCCGTTGAACGGCTTGGTTTTACCTTGAGGCTCGAGGTGGGGTCGGTACCAATGCTGACCGCCATGCTCTTTCTCGCTGGGGCAGCATTTGTGGTGGCTGCTTGTCTGAGCCAGGGGCGCAGTTTTGTTCCTTTTAGCCTGACCCTGCTTTCTGGCTATGTAACCGTCACTTTGTTGAGCACAGGCCCCTTGGCACCACCCTTGTTAATTCCGTTGTTGCTGGCGCTGTTGGCAACGATGGGTGTCTTCGTTTTACAAGCAGGGAGACTGACAACCCCGGCAGGGCCATTGCGTAGTTTGATGCCGCCACTGTTGGCTTTTCCCCTCTTTTTGATTGCTGCTTGGTATATTGAACAGATTCCCTTGAATCCACAAGATTTCTCGGCGGCACAAACTGCGGCAATCCTGCTTTCAGTGGGATTGATTTTGCTCTTGGCTCCTGTGCCATTGCATGGCGCGCAAGCGACCATTGCGGAATCGGCCCCGCCTGTGACCACAGCCTTGCTGACGCTCTTGGGGCAACTGGCGGCACTTCACCTGATCTATCGGACATTGGCTACCTATGCGTTTGTTCCTCAACAAGCGCCTTTGGGACTGTGGCTGACGTGGATCGGGCTGATCACGGCAGTTTGGGGGGGCGTAGCGGCATTTGGCGCAACGCACGCGGGGCGATTGTGGGGTTATGCAGCGCTGCATGATTGGGGTGTTATTCTCCTGGTTTTGGCGGCTCCTGGTTCACGCGGCTGGTCATTGGTGCTCTTTCTCTTTGGGCTGCGCGTGGTGAGTATGTTAACTGCAGCAGCAGGATTGGCTGTGTTAGAGCAGCATACAGGTGGGCTGTCGTTGGCACGCATTCAGGGTGCAGGTAGTCGATTGCCGTGGAATAGTGCCGCACTGCTTCTGGGCGGCTTGGGGTTGGCTGGCTTTCCGTTGAGTGCTGGTTTTACGGGGCATTGGGCTGCGCTGCAAATTGTGGCAGAGTCGGATTGGCGACCAGCAGGGGTGGTGCTTATGGCTTCAGCGGGTGCTATCTTTGGCTACATCCGGCTGGCAAGGGCACTTTTTGGGCCACTAGATAACCGCTTCTTGTCTCGCGAACAACCGCTTAATATTGGATTGGCCTTCTTTGTGCTTTTGGTCTCGGTTGGCTTGGCTGTTGCCCCTCAATTGATGGATTTGCCGATTGGTCGGGCACTCTTGGCTTTTTCAAATTAGTGCCAATTTACCGCCTTTATCCTATGGCCCAATTCTGTCTCCTAACTCTGTAATTTGATCCTAGGACTTGATCCTGTGACCCCATCAACTTCTGCTCGTAACTCCCGTTTAAGTGGTTTCTATCAACTCTCGCTGGCGGAGCGCACGGCTACGCTGGCGACGTGGGCGCAACTTACGCCAGAGGAGACGGCGTTGTTGGCACAGGGCATGGGTGTTGAGCGCGGTGACAAGCTGATTGAGAATGTCGTGGGGCGCTATGACTTGCCGTTGGGGATTGGCACTAACTTTACAGTCAATGGCCGCGACTATTTGATTCCCCTGGTTGTGGAGGAGCCTTCGGTGGTGGCAGCGGTGAGTTTTGCCGCACGACTGGCACGGGTCGGAGGTGGCTTTCACACAGGCAGTAGCGCACCGATTATGATCGCCCAGGTGCAACTTTTGGATGTTGTTGACCCTACTGCTGCGACCGCTGTAATTTTGGGGGCAAAGGCAGAGTTGTTGGCGTTGGCAAACACCAGCCCCACAATTGCGCGCTTGGGGGGCGGCCCTGTGGACATTGAGGTGCGTTGGTTTGCCCAGACCCCCACTGTGCCGATGATGGTGGTGCATCTGCTCTTTGATGTGCGTGATGCTATGGGTGCCAATGCGGTCAATACAGCGGCGGAGACGATTGCTCCACGTCTTGAAGCCTTGAGCGGAGGGCGCGCGCTCTTGCGTATTTTGAGTAATCTGAGTGATCGACGTCGCGCTTGGGCCGAAGTAGTGATTCCGGCTACGGCCTTCGCAACAGCAGATTTCAGTGGAGATGAGGTCATTGCCGGAATTGCCCATGCGAATGCGCTGGCTGTGGTGGATCCATACCGTGCCACCACGCACAACAAGGGCATTCTCAATGGCATTGATGCAATTGCGATTGCCACGGGCAATGATTGGCGGGCAATTGAAGCCGGGGCACATGCGTATGCTGCACGCGGGGGGCGCTATTCTGCGCTGACGGATTGGCGTGTGGTTCGTGAAGATGCGGAACTGCCGGTCGCCAGTGTGTTTCATGGTGAACTAGCGGGTGAGAAGGGAGTGGTTACGCTCCCCGAAGGAGTCACGTATCCGCTGCTCTATGGGCTGTTAGAGTTGCCTTTGGCAGTTGGCATTGTGGGCGGCGCTACAAGAGCGCATCCGATTGCACAAGTGGCGTTGAAAATACTTGGCATCCAGAGTGCAAGTGAACTGAGCGAGGTGATGGCTGCGGTGGGGCTGGCGCAGAACTTGGCGGCACTTCGCGCTTTGGCGACCGATGGCATTCAACGCGGGCATATGGCACTTCATGCGCGCCAGATGGCGATTGCTGCGGGTGCGCTGGGGGCTGATGTGGATCGGGTGGCAGGTCAACTGGTGCAAGAGGGGCAGATTCGTGTGGAGCGTGCGCGCGAGTTGTTAGCGTCAAAGAACTGGAGTTGACATAATTTTGATTGGTGGATTTTCCACTAGCCTGATCTTCCAGGTGTAGATTTAGCCTGTATTGGATGAGACATAACGGCTGTTTCTCTCGTATTATGATTGAATAGGTTTGATAGATTTTGTTTGTGCAGTTAGCTATGATCTGGTGCATGAACTGAGCCAGTGTTGATATAGAGTCGAGGCAATAGAGACTATGTTGAAGCAACCTTTGCGCAGTGTGGGGATTGTGGGCTATGGGGCCTATCTGCCACGGTATCGCTTGCCTGGAAGTGAAATCTCCCGTGTGTGGACGGAGGGGAACAGTGCAAGCCCGGTAAAAGAAAAAGCGGTTCCTGGGATGGATGAGGATACCGTGACCATGAGCATTGAGGCGGCACGTAATGCGCTGGCTCGCGCCGAGATTGCGCCGAATTTGCTGCGTGCGGTCTGGGTGGGCAGTGAAAGCCATCCCTATGCCGT
>JBBQIG010000528.1:0-4198 GCA_038324715.1 Anaerolineae bacterium
GACGCATGCTTAGCACCGCCTATCAAAGCTATCTCTGTAATCGTTATTTAACACGACGGATCGAAATGGGTGCATTCGTCCATTTGCTGGCTGGTGATGTGGCGAAGAAGTATGCCACAGGGGGCATGTTTTCGGTGGAAGATGTCGCCGTAGAGCAACCTCGTTATCTGGCACAGGAAATTAGTTTTACGGCACCAATGTATGGCCCCAAGATGTGGGCAGCAACAGAGGAGGCGGCGGTGTTGGAGGCTGAAGTATTGGCCGAAAGTCCAGTGACCATGGCCCATTTTGAGGCGGCACATGTGGAGGGAACCCGACGGTTGGGCAGGTTGCTTTTACCTGATTGTGCAGTAGAGGCGAATGAGGCGCTCAATGGCCTAACAGTCTCCTTCTCTCTGCCCAAAGGTGCATTTGCTACAACGGTACTGCGTGAATTGATGAAGGTTGAAGTGGAGCAAATTCCAGAGATTGACGATGATGAGGGTTGATGCTCTATCTAATTCTTTTACTGGTTCTTTTGATTGAGTCCGCTTCAGATAGGCCTTTCGATTTCGCATGGTTGAAGCGAGTACTAGATCGCTCCGAAGATTGTTGAAAGGTGAATATAAATGGATGTAAGAAAGTCACATCGTCGCTCGGCATTGGATGGTGGACAACGCAAAGAGCAACAAGCTAATCCTATGGAAATGCCTCTCTTCCCGCTAAATGTGGTTTTGTTTCCCGGCATGGTGTTGCCCCTGCACATTTTTGAGCCGCGTTATCGAGAAATGATTGCTCGCTGTGTTGAGGAAGATATTTGCTTTGGCGTGGTTTCGATCCAAGATGGAGACGAAGTGGGTGGGGCTGCCAAACCGCATTCGATTGGCACTGCGGCGCGCATTACCAAAGTGAATCGTTTGCCTGATGGAGCGATGAACATTACTGCTGTAGGTACACACCGCTTTCGCATTGTGGAGTTGGACAACTCACACAGTTATTTGAGCGCGAAAGTAGTCCAATTGCCGATCGTAAATGGCAGTACGCGCGCTGCGGTGGAGATGGTGCAGCGCGTTCGTCCTAAACTGATGGAGTATGTGGATCTTTTGAGCAAGGCGAGCAAGATTGAGCTAAAGCTGGATCGATTGCCTGAAGATGCCACTACATTAGCTTTGTTGGTGGCAATTGCGCTGCAAGTGGACAATGAAGAGAAGCAGAAGTTGCTTGCTATTTCAGGTGTGCCGGAGTTGTTGGATCGAGAACGTTACTTGCTCTCTTGTGAAATTTTGCTTTTGCGCCACATGGTGGAGACTCAAGCAGACCTAGCAGAGATGAGTAGTGGTTCGACTGGATACATTTTTGTCAACTAGGGAATTTGGCGCACCACCTAGTGCATGATATACTCGCCATTACTGTGATTTACTGATTGTAATTTGCGGATTGCAATTTATGGATTGTGAGTTGCGGGGGATTAGCTCAGTTGGCTAGAGCGCTACGTTGACATCGTAGAGGTCACTGGTTCAAGTCCAGTATCTCCCACACTGGTTTACCTGGAATGTGCGCCTAGGCGTATCGTTTGGGTATGTTGCAGAGTCACCTATTGTAGGATGGACAAGTTGCCCGACTCACAAGGTCGGGTGCCTTAATATCTTCAAAACGTTGATCAGGAGCAGTAGGAAGCGTATTTGTTCGCAGAGAGCCACAATCATCGGCTGAAAGTTGTGGCGGGCAATGTTTCTGAAGACCACCTGAGAGTAGATGGGCGAAAAGTGGCTGTGGCTGCTGAGTAGTTTGTCTCGGTTGGCCCCGTTATTGGCTACACAAGTGGTCGTTGCGTGACATTTTGCCTGTGCATGTTTCGTGTGCAGGAGATGCCGACACAATGGCAACATGGGTGGAACCGCGAGCAAAGCCTCGTCCCATACTGGGATGGGGCTTTTTCTATTGGTTCGGGAACTGGCCCCAACGTTTGCTCAAGATTGAGCTAGTGCAGGTAGTACATGGGGGGACTATGCAAGATGATGGGAAAAGAACGATTTGCCAAATATCCGAACCTGATGGAAACCATATTGCAGTGGTCTGCCAAGGTTGACGAACTGGTTGAGAGTTGTATTGCAATCCAGCAGATCCCAGCCCCCACGGGAGCAGAAGGCGCACGCGCAACCTCAGTTGCTGCGCGATTGGCGACGTTGGGGCTGCAAGATATTGCCTATGATGCCACCACGCATAATGTCTATGGCCGTTGGCCTGGTCTGAAAAGTCAGCCTGCGTTGCTCATCACCGCCCACACCGATACCGTCTTTGGTGCGGAAACGGATCTGTCGGTGCGTCGTGATGCTGCAAAGGGGCGTGTCTATGGGCCTGGCATTGGTGACAATTCGATGGGAGTTGCGGCGATGTTACAGATTGTGGCGGCGCTGCCTTCGTTGCCTGTGCCGCCTGTGGACATTTGGTTTGCTGCCAATAGTCAAGAAGAGGGGCTGGGCGACTTGCGCGGTATGCGGGCTGTGGTGGATGCCTTGGAACCCCAGATCGGGGCCTGTTTGGTGATTGAAGGCATGGGGCTGGGTCGTGTGGTGCATCGAGCATTGGGTTCGCGGCGATACCGGATCAGCGTGAGCGCACCGGGTGGGCATAGCTGGAGTGATTTTGGCGCTGCAAGTGCGTTACATGTCTTGGCACAATTGGCGGCAGACCTGACGCGGCTTCAGCCACCACAATCGCCACTGACCACCTTTAACATCGGGCGCATGAAAGGCGGCACGTCGGTGAATACAATTGCCCAACATGCGTGGCTGGAGTTGGATTTGCGTAGCGAGGAAAGTTCTGGATTGGCGTGGATTATTGGTCAGGCACTGCAAATTGTCAGCCACTATCAGACGCCAAAGTGGCAACGTCAGGGCGTGACAGTTAAAGAGGAGATCATCGGTGACCGTCCATCGGGAGGAATTGCAGAGGATCATCCATTGGTCATGGCGGCGCGTGATGCTCTGGCGGCGGCTGGGTATGCACATCAAGCCGATCTACGGATGAGCAGCACAGATGCCAATATTCCCTTGAGCCGTGGGATTCCCGCCATCTGTGTGGGCGTGACCGAAGGGAGCAATGCCCATCGGTTGCAGGAATGGGTTAGCACCGAACCCTTGGCGCGAGGTATGGCCCATTTGTTGTTGTTGAGCTGGCAAGTGGCAGAGTGGCTCGCATCTGAGGATAGCGTGCGTTTATAGCGATAAAATAGATAAAGTGGACATAAAGCAGGGTATTGAGTAAATACTAGATAGCATGTGGTTGGCGTGTAGTTGTATGATTGACACAGAAAAGGCAGGGTAGCAATATGAGTGGGCAAAACGAACAAGTGCAACGTGAAGAGGCTCAAGAAAAACCGGCTCAAAATGACCAGAGCCAGAGTGATCAAGATAAGCTCTATTTGATCCGGCACAGCGCCGCGCATGTGATGGCGGAGGCGGTCCTAGAGCTTTATCCAGACGCTAAAATTGCGATTGGGCCGCCCATTGATACGGGCTTCTATTACGACTTTGATCTGGGCAAGGAGGAGGATGGCAAGCCGCGCACCTTTACCCCTGAGGATCTGGCGCAGATTGAGAAGCGGATGCGCCAGATCATTGGTGGCAGACATCCCTTTGCCTGTCGCGAGGTGAGCGCAGATGAGGCGCGCGAGCTATTTCAGGGGCAGCCTTATAAGCTGGAACTGATCGATGGTTTGGCAAAGGGTGGCATTGATGAGTATGGCAATGAGATTGATGGTAGTGTCGTAATCAGCACCTACAAGCATGATACCTTTGAAGATCTGTGCCGAGGGCCGCATTTGGAGCATACAGGGCAGATTCCGCCTGATGGCTTTAAGCTGATGAGTGTGGCAGGAGCCTATTGGCGCGGTGACGAGGCCAATCCCATGCTGCAACGCATTTATGGCACTGCATGGCGCAACAAGCAGGAATTGAATCAATATCTGCAACTGTTGGAGGAAGCCAAGAAGCGTGACCATCGCAAGCTGGGGCGCGAACTGGAAATCTTCATCTTTGATGATGAGGTTGGGCCTGGATTGCCGCTCTGGTTGCCCAATGGTGCCATCATCATTGAGGAGTTGGAACGATTGGCAAAAGAGGTGGAACATGACGCTGGCTATCAGCGCGTACGTACCCCTCATCTCTCCAAGGAGACCTTGTTCCTGCGTAGCGGTCATTTGCCCTATTACGCCGAT
>JBBQIG010000529.1:0-4198 GCA_038324715.1 Anaerolineae bacterium
AAACCCACTGTAGCAAGGAGGATAAAGTCTCATGTCATTGCAAAAGCAGGCAAGTGCAGTTTGGCAAGGTGCTGGACTTGAATTTCAAGGCCAAACAGGTGCTGGATATAGCTTTGCCATGCGTTCTCCATCAAGCACAGAAGGGGGATCGCCAATGGAATTTCTGCTTGCGGGCGTAGCAGGCTGCACGGGGATGGATGTAATCAGCGTTCTGCATAAGAAACGTCAAAAGGTGTATGGACTAGAGGTGAAGATTGAAGGCACACAAGCAGGTGGAACACCCAACGTCTTTATCGCTGCCACCATTACCTATATTGTTCAGGGCGAAGAGATCGATCCTGTAGCAGTAGAACATGCGATTGAACTCTCCAAAACCAAATACTGTTCTGCCAGTATCATGTTTGAGCGTGCAGGTGTGGAAGTCACCACCACCTATCTGATTGAGTCAACCTCAAAAGAAAAGCCAGATTAGGATAAGCACCCGCTAAACCCTCACCCGTCGTTCAGAAAGCCATGCGCGCGCCTGTAAAAGCGCATCCACTAATTCTTCCACCTTCACGGGCTTGGAAATAAAATTGTGCATCCCTGCCTCTCGACAGCGATCGCGATCTTCTTGCATTGCAGCAGCCGTCATCGCGATAATGTGAGGATGCTGCGTAGAGGAAAGTAACTTAAAGACCTCAAGCGTAGCCTGAATGCCATCCATCTCTGGCATATGTACATCCATCAGAATCAGATCATACGGTTGACGCTTCACCGCCTCCACAACCTCCAAACCACTTGCCGCCACATCTGCCCGATAACCAAGCCGGTCAAGCAGCAACAGCGCTACTTTCTGATTAACGACATTATCTTCCGCCAAGAGAATATCCAACGGGTGCTCCTGACCCAATGTGCGGTCAAAAACATTTGTCTGTCGTGAAGCCAAAGTCGTGGAAGGCGTGTTCGCCCCAAAGAGTGATGCCAACGAATTCAGCAGATCGTTGGGCTTGAGTGGTTTGTAAAGACACGCACTCACCCCTGCTTCTACAGATCGTTTTCTGATATTGAGATGGTTGTGTGCAGCTAAGAGAAGAATAGGCATATTTTGCAATGCCGGTTTCGCCAACAGCTCTTGCGCCAGCGTTAACCCCTCCCCATCCGGCAAATCCATATCGATCACAGCCACATCCCACGCTTGTTGCTGTTGCAGCAAGTCGCGGGTTGCCTGCACAGAGCGAGCCTCAATCCACTGCATCTGCCAACGTTCAGCATAATGTAGTAGCACTTCACGCACCCGATCCGCATTTTCCACAATCAGAACGCGCTTACCTTTCAACAGTGCGCACCTGGGGTCAATTTCAGAATCAACCACTGCCTCTGCGTTACGCAAAGGGACAGTAAAGAAAAAGGTAGACCCAACGCCAAGTTCGCTTTCAACCCACATCATTCCGCCCATCAATTCCGCCAAGCGGCGACTAATGGCAAGCCCCAGTCCCGTCCCTCCATACCGTCGTGTGCTAGAACTATCCAACTGCGAAAAAGCGTTGAAGAGTTGGTCAATCTGCTGCTCATGGATGCCAATGCCGGTATCACGCACGGCAAAACAGAGTTCAGGGTTCCCATCAGTGTGTGCTTGTAAAGAGACAGTTACCCACACCTCGCCCCGATCAGTAAATTTAACGCCATTTGCCACCAAGTTGACCAAAATCTGACGCAAACGCGTCACATCACCCACAAGCGTAGAAGGCACAACCTCATCAATCCAATAGCCCAACTCCAACCGCTTGTTGGCAGCCTGTGGGGCCAGCAAATCTAACGCGCCCTCTACCGATTCGCGCAGATCAAAGGGCTGCATCTCCAACTCCATGCGCCCCGACTCAATCTTAGAAAAATCCAAAATCTCGTTGATGATGGTCAGCAACGACTCGCTACTTGTGCGGATGGTCTCAATAAAGTCGTGATTTTCCCCACTCAGGTTCGTGTTCATCAACAGGCTGGTCATGCCAATAATCCCGTTCATGGGCGTACGAATTTCATGGCTCATATTTGCCAAGAATTGGCTACGTGCCCGCGCCAGCCGCTCCGCCTCTTCTTTGGCGCGCCGCAACTCTGCCTCGTAATTCTTTTCATCCGTAATGACTGTCAATGTTGCCAGCATTTGCACGGGTTGCCCCATAGCATTGCGGAGCAACACACTCTCGCGGCTGCGAATCCACTCTATTGTCCCATCGGCAGCAAAAACACGAAACTCGGTCATATTGGTATCTTGACCTTCGGGTGCGTTTTCCATCGTTCGCCATCTGCGGTAAACATTCTGACGATCTTCGGGGACAATGCGAGCCAGAATGTCCGCAAGCGTGCTAATCTTGTCCCATGAATAGCCCAAAATAGTTTCGCGATTGGTATAGATGATCCGCTCAACCGTCCAATCATACATAACAATTAAATCGGGCGACTGTGCGGTGAGGCGGCGGAAACGGGCTTCACTGGCACGCATTGCCTCCTCCGAACGTATACGCTCGCCCACATCTCTTGCCAACGAAGTAATCCCCACAATCGCGCCATGTTTTTCTACAAGCGGGGTATTCACCCACTCACAATAGACATCGCGCCCATCTTTTGTGCGGTTGCGACCAATCTGTTGCAGTTCTCCTTCAGGGCTACCCACATGCCAAGAGAGAGCTTGATTGCCTTCGCCCGCTGCTTGGTATTCGGGCACAGAGATTAGCTCTTCCAAGCGAACGCCCACAGCTTCATCGCGGCGATAGCCAAATAGATGCTCAGCCCCAGGATTCCATTCCGTAACGATTCCGTCTAACGAACTGGAAATCACAGCCAGCGGCGTTTGCTGAATGTGCAGCCGGAATTGTTGCTCCGACGTAAAGAGGCGCAATTCGGCGGTACGATGGGCGAATTCAAAGAGCCACGCCACCACACCCGTCATGAAAAGCGACAACGAAAAAGAAAGCGCCATAGTATAAGGATTGGCAATCTCTTCATCCCTAAACGCAAGCAAACTTGGTTGCAAAAGTTCAATCTGCCATACAATTGGCACGAGAAGCCCCACTACGATGGCACCAGATCGCCGACCCAACCCAAATGTTGTGAGTACAACTACAAAGGGAAACCAAACATAGAAGCTTGCACGATCTGGATAGAAGAGGATAATGAGCGCAAACAGCCCAATGAGATTCCCCGACACGACCATAATACTCGTGAAGCGAATGGAGTGCGTGAGCCGCGGCATAATCAGCCCACAACCATAGTAGAGCGCGCTGGCAAAGAGGATCGTGGCGATTAGCCTCTCTTGAAAATACACAAGTAGCAGAGGTACAGAAATGGAGAGGAAGAATATTAGAACGGATGTGACAAGCACCACAAACCGTGAAACACGTATATTAGACTCATCATCTAAGAGATCTTGCGGCAAGATCAGTTGATACAGCCGTTCAAGCATAGGGTATGCGTCTCCCAATTGAGTCGTGCGTCACCCCTCCAAAAGCGGCGTGGTTAGCGGGGTACAAGTTCAATCTCAAACAACGTAGGCCAAAACTTGCCGGTTACAAAGATGCGCTCATTCTCTTCATCATAGGCGATCCCGTTGAGCACTTCAGCATTGCCCTCTACATCGCGTGGCAACAGACCCGATAGATCCACCGAGGCGATTACTTGTCCGCTCTCTGGATCAACCATAACAATCTCGTCCGTTTGCCAAATATTGGCCCAAACTACACCATCAATATATTCTAATTCATTGAGCATATTGACGGGATCATTGCCATCACGCACTTCAATCCGCCCCACTTCTTCAAAGCTCTTAGAATCGCGATAATACAAGGTCGGGCTACCATCACTCATGATCAATACTTCACCATCAAAAGTCAGCCCCCATCCCTCTGTCGGGTAAGTGAACACCTCTAGCAGTTCAAAATCATCACGATTGTACAAAAAGGCCACATTTGACTGCCAGGTAAGCTGATAGATGCGCTCGTCAATCACCGTAATGCCTTCGCCAAAATATTGATCCGCCAAGTCAATCTGTTGCTCGACTTCACCTGTCTCCAAATCGACGCGACGCAAGCTAGAAGAGCCTAATAACCCCGTCCCTTCATACAAGTCGCCATCGACAAATTGCAACCCTTGTGTGTAAGCCTCTGGGTCATGGGGGTAGGTTGCCACCACCTCGTAATCATAAACAGGAGGAGCAGAAACAAGG
>JBBQIG010000530.1:0-4165 GCA_038324715.1 Anaerolineae bacterium
AGCGGGTACTTGCACTGTTAGTGTTCACTATTACTGACTAGGAGAAACTCCGAAGAGTCGATCAGTGATGGTAGCAGGCGCATGTGTGCGCAGGCGGTGAGTGAGGTTATTGCGCCAGCTTGCCGAAAGCAAAGGACATGCCGCCAGCACGGCAATTGCGTCCCAATCATCCTTATCATGATGCATCAGACGGTTAGCCTCGGCCAAAGTTAGATGGGGATAGGGGCGCTCAACGAGATGCAACTGATCTCCTGCCTGAACCATGCCCTCTTGCAGGACACGGAAATACCAGCCTGTATAGCCAATCGTTTGCACCTGGTGCACCAAGTCGTCGATCTGCCAGTGACGGGCGAGTTTCCAACAAGGCTGGCGCGGCTGAGAGACCTGCACAACCACGCCAGACGCCTCCCCAGCATTGCCCTCAGCATTACCCACAGCTAAAGTGTCCCCAATGCAGAGGATAGCTTCTTGCCAGCCAAGCGTTGTGAAGTTCTCACCAAAAGCGCCATGTGGCAATTCGGGCAATGCATAGTGGCTTTGCCAATGGGCATAATGTTCATGGGCATAGGCACAGACCGCTTTATCGGGACCACCATGATTCTTGAGATCAGCCTGGGCATCATCGGCAAGGTTGGTCAGACCGAGAAAGCGCGGCCCCTCCACAGGCGTCTTCGAGATGGCGGAGAACCAGCTCGTGTCTCGGGAAGGCTTTGTTTTGACAGGGTCAGGGCTTTGCAACGCTTGCGGCTGACCGACTTGAATAGAAACAATTTTCACGCATGACTCCTTACTTGATGGTTAGTCAACCTTGAAACAGAATGTCCCCGAACCTTGAGCGCCGCCGCTTGAGCACGGAGTGTGACTGTGCGTTCATAGGCATTCATCTCTCCTGAACGTTGCTACGATTACCATCTCATAGTGCGCTTCATTATACTCTAGCCGACAATTTGCCTCCACTTGTTGCGAGGCAGCCCTCTCCCTCTACAACAGCATCAACCTTTTCCCAAGTAGTCATTTACCAACTCAGCCAATCCCGTTGCAAGATCAACCTGTGGCGTAAAGCCCAGCGTCTGCTGCATCCTCTCAATGCTTGCCACCAGATCAGCGCGGTAGTAGGGCGGCACTTCATGATCGGGGATGCGCGTGAAGTTGGGCTGGCGACCGGCGCGTTGGGCAGCAAACTCGGCAATTTCAGCAAAGCTCGTGATCTCCGCGCCAGCAATATTCAACGTAGCATCCTCTTGCAGCGTCAAGGCGCGCACTGTGGCTTCAACCGTATCATCAATATGGATAGGGTTAAAGCGCGGCTTGCGATTGGCAGCAATGGCAATGGGATCGCCACGCAACGCACGCTCAACATAGCTGGGGATAGGATTGGGCGTGCCCATGCCATAGGGAAAGAAGTAGCGCAGGATAATCTTGGGGAATGGCGCAGGTGTGTGGCGAACGGCTAGCTCGGCTTGGCTCTTGGTCAAGCTATACAAGTCCATCGGGTTAAAGGGGTCATCTTCACGCAGGGGTTGATCACGACAGCCATAGACGCCCCCTGTCGAGGCGTGGACAAAGCAGCGCGCACCCGCGTGCTGGGCATAATTCAACAAGCGCCAAGTCGCCACCACATTTGCCAGGAAAGGCGCAGCATCTCCACCCCAAGTTTGAGTTGCTTGACTGGCACTATCAGTATCAATCAGCGCGGCCTGGTGAATGACAACATCGATCTGTTGGGGCAGACATGCAACCTCCAGGGGTGCAGTCAATGCCTGCGTAATGTAACGAACGCCAGGAGGCGCAGCAGCCGGAACGCGCCGCACCAAGCCGATGACATCATGTTCTTGTGCCAATCTCGCCAGCAGATGGCGACCGATAAAGCCAGTTGCCCCCGTAATCAGTATGCGCACCCGCTCGTTCCTCCTCTTGGACTTTCAACCAGCCGATCTCTTCCCTACCCCTCAATCCAAAGTGCGCGCACGGGCGAGGCACAGGCTTTTTGAATCTTCAAGGGCAACGCAATGAGCTTGCCGCGCGGTTGGCGCACTTGATCCAAGTTGACCAATGGAGCCAGCAGCAGAATGTCATGGCTAAAGAACTTGGGGAAGAAATTCTGCGGATTCTGCAGGCTGTCATAGCGGGGCATGTCGCCGCCCAACAAGCTAAAGTCATGTTCCAACACCCAATCAATGGCCTCGGCGGTGAAGTAGGGGCCATTAGTCACGTAGTCAGCCTCACGCCAGTGCTTATCCCAACCAGTCCCCACCAACAACGCCTCACGCGGGCGTGGTGTGACATTGGCGTTGCGGCACGCAGCACTGAGGGCACCGGCTGTGATCGCCTGATCTGCGCCCGTGGGAATCCACAGACAGAGTGCATCGAGCTGGTAACAACGCTCCAACGGCAACTCGTCAATCGTCATCGCGTTGAGATCCATGTGTGCAGCAGTCTCTAGATAGGTTCCCACCTGTACCGCCATGTGAACCGTTTGCGAATAGACCTTATACTCCACCCAATCGGGCGGTGGAATCTGCTCAATGCGTGGCGTGGGATAGGGGGCATCATAGGCCCACATGCCATCTTCGATCGGGCCGCTGATATCAAGAATGGTCATGACGTTGAATCCCTCTAGAATCAATTCTGGAATAAAAAGGCATAAAAAAACTACCTCGAAGTGGCTAATTCCGAGGTAGTTTGGTGGTTGTGAATTGTTACAGCCAGACGCGCGCGTGGTCGTCTGGGGTGCAGTAGGCTGCCAGCACCTTGTTGATTCCGTTCGCAATGCGTTCACAGTCAGTGGGTGTGTACCACTGGTTCAAGCCAATGCTGACCATGCGATCAAAGAGATCATCCGCCACGGGGCAAAGTCCCCGGCTATAGTCTAGCTCAACCGCTTCTTCGCCAAAGGCAGATCTAGAAGCAGAAAGGTCAAAGGGTTGATCGTTGGACATGGTTCCTGTTTTGAGGGTGATGGGGAACATATCCGCATAGATATGCCAGTCGGGGCGCGGGTTGGCTCCGTGGATGCTTGCGCGAATGCCCTCAGCAGCAAGTGCCTCGACAATCTTTGTACCCAGTTCTACGCTTGCAGGGAAGAAGCGTAGTGTGTAGCCAATCTCCCCTGCCGCATCGTTGAGTTTTTGCGGAGTAATCTCGCTAAAAGTGTTGAGTTGCTTGAGGATGCTCATCTTCACGCTATGGAAGCGTTGCACCACGCCATCGAGCTTACCCAACTGCACCACATCAACCGCGGCTTCTAGTTCGGACATGCGATAGTTGGTGCCATTGAAAAGTTCGCCGGGATAACGGGGCGGGGCAAAACGATCTGTGCGCCACAACCCACCTGCCTCAGCAAACTGGTTAATACGCTCCCACAGCCGTTCATCATTGGTAATGACAAGCCCACCTTCGCCACCCCCAATGATCTTATAGGCAGAGATGCTAAAGCAACCAATATCGCCCAGCGTTCCTACCGAATGCCCTGCAAAGCTGCCTCCTGGCGATTGGGCGCAATCCTCAATCACCTTGATGCCATGTTTGTGGGCAATTTCAACAATCGGCCCCACATTGCAAATGCTGCCCATCACATGCGTGGGGGCAATGGCAACGGTTCTAGGCGTGATCAAGGCTTCGACTTGAGTCGGATCCATGTGCAACGACTCATCTACGTCGCAGAAAATTGGAACGCCTTTGGCGGCAACCACCATCGCAGCGGTGGCATAGAAGCCAATCGCAGGAACAATCACCTCTGTACCAGGCCCCACCCCCGCGGCAATCATGGCACAGTGGAGCGCAGCCGTGCCCGAACTTACGCCCAGGGCATAGTTGACACCAAATTTCTCGCGCGCCAATGCCTCAAAGTCTGCACCTTTGGTGTTGGGTGGCGAGGAGGTGGCGTACTTAGAGAGGGTAGGCCCATCGCCCAAATCCGCCACGTTGATTGCGCCACGGATGCGTTCAAGCGCTTCGGCACTAAAGCCAAAACGTTCAGCAAGCGACATGAACTCTTCAACGCCAATCTTGGGTTGGGGTTGCCCTTCCATGTGCGGAAAGGCTTGGGAACCGCCATGCAACGCCAATCTTTCGGATGCAACGGTTGTAACCATGAGAAATGTCCTGTCTTGTCCAGTGTCTTGTCTGTATCTCGCCGCAGTGCTTGTTTTGCCACTCTCTTTAC
>JBBQIG010000531.1:0-4164 GCA_038324715.1 Anaerolineae bacterium
CATCCATCTGATAGCCGTTGAGCGCACTAATTGCAGCATCGGCGGAGTTATCTTCCATCTCTACAAAGCAAAAGCCACGGAACTTCCCAGTTTCTCGATCCGTGATGAGGGCAACATTATCAACCTGACCATACTGGGAAAACAACTCTCGAATTTGCTCTTCGGTCGCCCGGAATGGCAAATTCCCTACATAGATCCTCTTGGACACGGCGGATATTCCTCCTGGGGCGACACCCCACTGCGTTAGGAATGGGCTAACTACATAGCAAGATCAATGCAAGATCAATAATGTAACACGAGGCCGGTGGGGACATTATGCAACAGCTCACTTATCTTGTCGATATGAGATATTGGATGAATTCCACTCGTTCATTCGCATCTTTGTTTGCAATTCAAGCCGCTAATGTTGGCTAATTACGCAGCGGTTTGCCCGTCTTTAGCAAATGCCGAATACGTGCTTGTGTCGCTTCCGTCTGCATTAGCTCTATGAAAATTTGTCGTTCCAGATCGAGAAAAGCCTGTTCATCGCGCCAGCCAACTGCGCCCCCATCCCCACACAACACGCGCGCCAACGCAGTCGCAATCACCTGATCATGTGGGTGCAACTTCCCTGCCTCTGCTTGTGCGGCAATCTCGGCTTTCAGCGTGGCAAATGCACTTTCACCAGCCGCATAAACGTTCCCTGTTGTGGCTGGCGGGCTGAAGCCTGGAGCCAACTCCAAGGCGCTCTGCCGCGCCACATGGATAAGGTGCCCGCGGTGCATCACGACCCGATCCTCCGCCGCCAAAAGCCCAAGCGTCTTGGCCTCATGCGCTGAACCAGAGACCTGTGCTTGCGTGATGAGTGCCATGATATGGCGCAAGCCACCAAGTGGTGATTGGGGCTCTACATGACGACGCACCATCTCCTTGCAGCCTCCCCAGCCTGGAATCAAACCAACATTGAACTCGACCAAACCGATATTGGTTTCGGCGTGAGCCACAACTCGATGCGACGCGAGGCAAATTTCTGCCCCTCCGCCCAAAGCCCTGCCACAGGGTGCGGCAATGACAGGTTTGGACGCAGCACGTAGGGCAAGGAGATCGGCTTGACCCTTGCGGATCAGGGTCTCAATGGCTTCCCAATCACCGGCTTCTGCCTGCGCCAACATGGCACGCAAGTTTGCCCCTGCGCTAAAGTGCGAGCTATCATTGGCAAAGACTAACGCTGTAGCGTTGCCGTGTAGACGTTCAAGCGCAACGTCTACAATGGGAAACAGGCTCAGGTCCAGAACATTGAGTTTGGAGTGAAACTCAAGCAATAGCACCCCGTCACCAATATCCAGTAAGGTGGCGGCATCATTTTCCGCAAGAGTAGCAGAATGCGTTTTCAGTTTGGCAACGGTCTGTACGCGTGGATCTTGCTCCAGTGGAACATAGCTGCCAGTTTGGGGGTGATAGACAAGCTCTTTGCCATCCACCTGGCGATAGAAGCTAGAATGGCCCTCGTTGAGCATTGTCTGCACCCACGGCGCAACGACAATGCCTTCTTCCTTCATGCGCGCAGTTGTCTCCTCTACGCCCAGCGTATCCCACAATGCAAAAGGCCCTAGCTCCCAGCCATAGCCCCATTCCAGGGCGCGATCAATATCGACGATGTTGTTGGCAATTTCGGGAATGCGCGCCGCGGCATAGGCAAAAGTTCTGGACAAGGTATGCCAGATCAACGCACCTGCACGCCCCTCTGATGCGACCAGGGCACGCAATCGTTCTGCCAGCGGAAGCCGCTGCGTCTGCTCCACTTCGGGCCAAGTGGGGTTTTGTGGCGGTTGATAGACAATTTCACCCCTACGCGCTGCCGCCAAATCTAACGCCCAAAAGCTCTTTGCGCCATTCTCGTCCGTCACCGTCTGATAGAATCCTTGCCCGCTCTTCACCCCCAAGTGCCCCTGATCAATCAAGCTCTGCATAACGGTCAGATAGGCAGGGTTAAGCAACGCGTCACGGTCGGCATCATTCGGGATCAGCGCATGCAGATTGCGCGCAATCATCGCCCATACATCAATGCCCACAACATCATTGAGGCGGAAAGTGCCAGATCGGGGACGACCCAACAGCGGCCCGGTGAGTGCATCTACTTCCTCCACCGTGTAGCCACTCTCTGCGGCAAAGGCAATCAACTCTGCCAACAGATAGCTGACCATACGGTTGGCGATGAAGTTTGGCGTGTCATGGCAGATCACCACCCCTTTGCCCAATACTTCCTCCGCAAAGACACGCAATCGTTGTGTGATGGCGGGGTCAGTGGTGGGGGTGGGAATCAACTCTAGCAGATGAAGATAGCGCGGGGGATTGAAAAAATGAGCGCCTAGAAAACGTTGCTGGAAGGCTAGGCTACGCTCTGCGCTAATCTGCGCGATAGGGATGCCGGAAGTATTGGTGGAGATGATGGCATGGGCAGGTGCAAGCTGCTCTAGTCGCGCCATGAGTGCTTGTTTGGGGGCAAGCTGTTCAATAATAGCCTCAATGATCCAGTCACTTGCCTCGACCGCTGCCTCTAGGTCATCCTCAAGATTGCCAATGTGGATACGGCTGGCAACATCTGCGCCAAAGAGATTGCTGGGGCGCGCTTTTGTCATGCGCGTATAGCCCGCTTGGACAATACGGTTGCGTACTTCTGGATCATGCAGGCTAAGACCGGCAGCACGCTCGTCGGCGCTGAGTGTGGTGGGTATCATGTCCAACAGGTGAACGCTGAGTCCGGCGTTGGCAAGATGCCCGGCAATGGCCGCGCCCATTGTCCCTGCGCCAATGACAGTAACGGTTTCAATGTCATGCGGCATGTTCACTCTCCTATATGTCCTAATGTATCCTAGTATGCCTATAGATATGTTGTTCTACAGGTATCAAGTCTATCTGGTATGCTCAACGGGTAGATTGGGCAGAAAGCAGGTGGCTATCCGATTAGAGGATGCATATATAGGATGCGTTGCATCATAAAGTAGGCTACAACTTATCTGTTACCCTGAGCCACTGCGGCGAAGGATCTCCCCTCTCCGCTTTTGCTGGTAGAGGCAGAAAGAGAGATTCCTCGCTTTGCTCGGAATGACATCTTTGAGATGGTTTCTAGCGATTCACAATCTCTTGTACAGATTCTGTGCTGTTGCGTGGCTCTAGGTGAACCAAGACCTCACCCGCGTTGGGAACGATGGAGCGGATGGCCTCTTGGAGTTTTGTACTCAGGTCATGGGCGAGATTGACCGAAAGATTGCCATCCACCAACGCTTCCAGGCTGATAAAGAGCTTGCCTTCCACTTGGCGCACCTGAATGTCATGCACATCGCTCAGTTCAGGCGTTGCACCAGCAGCCTCAATCACTTGCTCATGAATGCGTTGATAGAGACCACTGCTAACGCGTGCAGTGGGCAAGATTTCAGTATTTGCCAGTTCAATATGACTGTGGACTGCATACAACTCTGGGCGGCGCGACATAAGTTCCTGCTCCAAGCGATCCACCAAATCGTGAGCCTCTTTGAAAGGGGCCGTAGGGTCTACCCCAACATGGAGATGAAGGCTCAGTTTCTGATCACTCTCTTGCACCCAATATTCATGAATGGCAACGCCAAAATCCTGGGCAGCAAGCCGGGTGGCAGTGTAGAGGTCGGCAGCGCTGTCTATACTACGTTCCGCCTCGGCATGAACGGTGACATCATCGACACCGGGCAAGGCCATCAAACGGCGACGCACCTCATCGGCAATGGCGTTGGCATCCTGCATAGAGAGAATCGGGGCAACACGTACATGCAGATCAATTGCGACATGGTCACTGGGGCCGCGACTGCGAATGCGGTGATAGCTCTCCACACCTGTGACCGCAGCGACAATCTCGCTGATATTCTCTTCAGAGATCGGCGCGCGATCGACCAGTGCGGGGACATTCTCGCGCACAGTATCCACGCCAATCTTCGCAATTACCCCTGCCACAATCAACGCAACCGCGGGGTCTGCCCACCCATAGCCCAACCAGACCAGTCCAAGTCCAACCAAGACTGTGGCACTGACGCCGATGCTGGCGAGAGTGTGGCGAGCATCAGCCAAAAGCACTTCGCTCTCTAATTGGCGTGCTTTGCCTAGCTCCCATACGCCTGTGAATGCTTGAATGACGCCGCCAACAAGCAACGCCCC
>JBBQIG010000532.1:0-4162 GCA_038324715.1 Anaerolineae bacterium
TCCTGCCACCTCGGTAATTACAGCAGTTACACGAGAGGGGAGATAATCTTCTGTATCCTTTTATATATCCTCTTCTGCATCTTAATCTATTATCTTGCCTCAAATTTTCCTTTATGATGATCCATGTAACAAGGCGTTACATAGCCATAACATGCAAAGGAGGAAGTAATGAACGAAGATATTATGAAGGGCAAGTGGAAGCAACTGACCGGTGGCATCAAGCAACAGTGGGGCAAACTCACTGATGATGAGCTAACTGAGATCGATGGTAGCCGCGAGAAGATGGTGGGCAAACTTCAAGAACACTACGGCTATACACTTGATCAAGCTGAAAAAGAGCTAGACACCTATCTGTCGAAAGACCGCTAGGATAGAAATATGGAGAGCAGTCATCGCTTGAAGATGAACTTCAAGCGATGAGCGGGGTGAGTAGAACTACTCACCCCGCTCAAAATCAAAATGTTTTCTCTATAAAACAGGTATTCCGTAGAGTCAGAAAGGACACCTCCATGATTAACTTTATTATTTGGATCGTACTTGGTGCCATCATTGGTTGGGTGGCAAGCATGATTATGGGCCGCAATGGACAACAAGGCTTACTGCTGGATATTGTTGTGGGTATTGTCGGTGCATTCTTGGGTGGTTTGCTGCTAGGGCCTCTCTTTGGTACAGGCTCGATCAACTCAAATGACTTCAGCTTGTCCGGGTTGCTTGTCTCTTTGTTAGGTGCAATCATCCTCTTGGCAATTGTCAACCTGTTTCGCCGAGGATCGGCACGCTAAACAACTTAGCTTCAGTGCAATGTGGCGGATCTGATCCGCCATACAGTTAAGCAGTGGGTACTCTATTGTAACAACACTGATGCAATGATAGCCTTAACTACAAAAAAAGCTTGACAGGAAATCTCTGTCAAGCTTTTTTTTGCCCACCATCCTCATAGGTTTTGGAAGAAAGATACCATTTGTCTGACTCTACTCGTGCTATAGTTACTTCGATTTCGTAAAAATTTTCACAAGCGAGGAGAGCCATGACTTCATCCTTCCGGCATTACCTTCAACTAGATGCAACCATTACACGTTGGATGGCACGTAATGGGATTACCCTGCTACGGGTTAGCTTGGGCATTATCTTCTTTTGGTTTGGCTTCCTCAAATTTATACCAGGGCTTAGTCCTGCTGCCGACCTGGCAACGCGCACCATGGAAATCATTAGCTTTGGGCTAATTCCACCTGATGTTGCGTTGCTTCTGTTGGCAATTTGGGAGTGTGCAATTGGAGTGGGGCTGATTACAGGCAAATATATGCGCGTCACACTGTTACTGCTCTTTGGGCAGATGGCAGGGACGCTAACGCCTCTACTCTTCTTCCCATCGGAAACCTTTATCCTTTTCCCCGTTGCCCCTACATTGGAAGGGCAATACATCATCAAGAACATTGCCCTGGTAAGTGCAGGAATTGTCATCGGGGCAACAGTCCGTGGAGGCAAGCTCATTTCTGAGCCAATTCCTACACCGTCAGCCATGCAATCTTAGAAGAGGCTTTGGAAAACGTGGATGGAAAAGTCAAACTACCATTTCCGTCCACGTTTCTGAACAAGTTTCTGAAGATGTATGGAGTAGATCAGATTAAAGCCAATTTGGGCGGAGGCCTCTACAGCACCCCATTTATAGCGCCCCGTTCATATAGAGTTCACCCTGGGTAAAACCGCGTGCGGCATAATAACCACGCGTGCCAGTGGCGGCGATCACGCTAATCTGCTGGAAGCCTGCGGCACGACTCATACGTTTGGCTTCGTCCATGAGCTTTGTACCCAACCCGACATGCTGCGCCTGCTCGTCGCTCTCTGCGCCAATGCCCAGCGCCGAGCCATAAATATGCACCTCGCGGATCATGGCGTTCTCGGCAATCTCTGGCAAAAAGGCACGACTGCCGACGCCTGACGCAAGGGGCCAACTTAAGCGCAAAAAGCCCGCAATCAATCCTGGTTCTTCATGGGCATCGGTGGTGACAAAGTGCAGAAAATGCTCCTGAGTCAAATCAGTTTTATAGGAGTAAACTTGCAACTCCACCTCATCAACACTAACTCGACGTCGCTTTACCTCGCGACAGCGAATGCAGCCGCAGCGCAACCCCTGTTGCGTTAACTTCTGATGCACCACCTCGCGCAAGTTGCTCACCTTCACCCCGGCTTGAATATGATGGGCAGGAATATCGCGGAAGAGGCGGTTGATGCGCGTATAGGGCGGGATGGTCGGCTTCACATCCACCAGCAGATCGACCAATTCGTCCAGGGTATAGGGCTGATAATCACCCGCCAGCCAGCGGTCATAGAGTTCGGTGCCAGCAATCAGCGAACAGGGATAGATCTTCATCTCATCTGGGCAGATGGCTGGGTCGGCAAAGAAGCGGGCAAAATCCACCCGATCCTTCATCGGCGTAGCACCGTATAAATTGGGCATCCAGTGCAGGTGCAGTTTGAAGCCTGCTGTCCGCAACAAGCCCAACGCCTGGCGCACAGCCTCCACATTGTGCCCCCGTTTATTCAGTTCGAGAACTTCATCATCCAGACTCTGCACGCCAATCTGTACCTTCGTCACGCCCAACTTGCGTAGATGACGAATCTCATCGGGTGTCACCCAATCGGGCCGCGTCTCAACCACCAGCCCCACATTGCGGTGTGCAGCCGTGACATTGATCTGCTGAGCTTCGGCGAGGCTGGACGAATCGACATAGTTGGGGTCGCCCGCGGCATTCATGGCATCAAAGCAGCGTTGGATAAACCACTCGCGATAACTGAGGCTATATGCGCCCCACGTGCCGCCGAGGATCAACAACTCCACTTTATCAGCATCGTGCCCGATGCTCTCAAAGGCGCGAATACGCCCCAACGTCTGCTTATAGGGGTCAAAGCCATCACGTTCAGCGCGCTGTGCCCCTGGCTCATCATAGATATAACTCTTGGGCATGCGCCAATCATCTGGGCAGAAGATGCATTTGCCTGGACAGCCCGCGGGCGCAGTCAGCACCGTCACAGGGGCAACCCCGCTTTGGGTACGCATGGGCTTCATGCGAATCCGCTTCATCAGCAAAGGGTCTGGCTCCATATCCCCCTCGGCAAGCAGATGACGATAGCCCGCCACTAAATCTACCTTAGAGTAGAAGCCTTTGCCTTCTTTGGGATAGCGCACCAAGATATGGCGCAAACTGCCAGGTGTCCAGGCAACTTCTGGAATTTTTTGAATGGCTTGAAAAATGGCGTAGAGGGGTACAGCGTGGGCCGCGGGGTCAAAGCTAGCATGAAGTTGCTGCCAAGCTCTCCCTGTAACATGCACTTCTAAGGGAATTTCGTCTTCGGTTAAAATACGTTTCATACAAAGCTACATCGTCAACGTGGAACAAAGCAGGGGCGCGGAACAAGTCGAGTCTGTCCTCCCAAAGCGCCACCCTCTATCTGGTGCTATCTATCCGTTGCACAGACAGCCACCCTAGTATACCATAAGCAAAATCAGATAACCCAGGAAACCGATGGATCCACAAACTCAACACCAACTTCTCGCCTTAAACCGGCACTTCTACGCAACGGTCGCCGAACCATTTGACGTTACCCGTCGATCTCCACAACCTGGCAAGGTGGAGCTAGTGGCGAGCTTGCCCCTGGAAAGTGGCAATACGCCACCCACGGTGGCAGACATTGGCTGTGGCAATGGGCGGCTGGCGTGGCTGTTGGAAGATCGAGGCGTAGCGCTTGAGTATGTGGGTGTGGATGCAAATGCCCAGCTATTGGCGCTGGCACAGGCACACACAGCCCAATTGCACCATGTACAGACCCGCTTTGTGCAAGCTGACCTTGCCCAGCCGGACTGGGGGAAAGAGGTCATGCCGCCAGCCCAGGGCTTTGACATCGTGACCTGCCTTGCAACACTTCACCATCTCCCAGGCTATGATCTTCGTCGTGCCACCATGCAGCAACTAGCGCAATTGGTTGCCCCGGGTGGCATGGTGGCGATCTCTACCTGGCAGTTTCTCACCAGCCCGCGCTTCACGGCTAAATTGGTGGATTGGGCGACGGTGGGGGTGGATGCAGACAAGGTAGAGCCAGGCGATGCACTGCTGCCCTGGCAACAAGGAACGCCTGCTCTACGCTATGTGCATCAGCTTGACAT
>JBBQIG010000533.1:0-4158 GCA_038324715.1 Anaerolineae bacterium
GCGTCAAATTTCTTGGCTCTACACTGGCTCGGTGACGCGCACTGTGGATGAAATTGAGTTTACGCGTTAGATTCAAGTAAAGCAGATTCAAATAAAACAGAGACGCCCGCCGGAAGAGTCTCCGGCGGGCGTGATTTTCTAAGTGAAGCGCACTTGTGACTCGTGCAAACATTTGTTCAAGATGGCGCTGATTAGCCTACGCGTGGTTGCAAAAGACCAAATTGCCCATCGCGCCGGCGATAAACTACATTCACTCCTTGGGCATTCACATCATAGTAGATAAAGAAGTCATGACCCAGGTACTCCATTTGGGCGAGCGCCTCTTCCTCATCCATGGGTTCAAGTAAAAACTCTTTGCGACGGATAATGTTGCCCATATCTTCTTCCTCAATTTCAGCTTCTTCTTCTGCAATCATGGTTGCAGCCAAGTCAGCCTCGGCGTTGGCAGCAGCGGACTCACGGCGACGGCTGTAATAGCGGCGTCCTTTGAAGCGCCGAATCTGGCGAGACATCTTGTCGACTACTGCATCTATGGAGACAAGAATATCAGAGGTTGATTCTTCGGCACGCAGAGTTTGCCCATCTGCCCACAGTGTAAGCTGGGCTGTGAAGCGGTCATCTGTGGCACGCGTGGCATTGTGGACTAGTTCAATCCGTAGATCCGTGATCTTGTCAAGATAACGCTCAAGCTTACCTACTTTCTTGTTGACATAATCGTGAATCATCTCGGTCATTTCGATGTTGCGACCTTGAACAATCGGTTTCATCATGAACTCCTTTTCATCCCTTATGACATACAACTTACAGCATACAGCAATTTTGCTAACGGGTCTGTCAAACGAGCTAACATGACCCGAAGAAAGCAGATTTCATATCTCCTGCCCCTCTACATCGCTCAACTGGTGCATCACCATTTACTAGCAATACGACCCATGTGGTTATGGTGGTTGAGACAACGGATGGGCATCAGTTATCCTTTGAAATCCATGGTATTCACTTGTTAATGTGAACCTACAGTAAATCAACAGTGAACCCTATAAATTAACGTGAAAAAGGTGCGACGAAACCACCGGATGGCGTACTGCCGGTGGAACAAGCAGCCAAAACTGTGGCTGTTTGTGGGCTAAGTTTTTAGGTCGGATTGATTACTTGGCGACACCAGTGTCTTTGAGAACCGACTCTGGCACAAAACTTTGCCATTGCGTATTGCGGGTATGGGAACCGCACTTCTTTCTGCACCACTCGCTTTTTCATAGGTACCTCTATTGTAGACCCGATGCTGAACCGTGTCAACCACTCTTAAAATACATTTTGACAGAGAAGTCGCTTGGAATCGCTATGTTTCCTCATGCTCCCAGGATATATCCGCAGGCACATCATTTGGCAAAGGGGGGCTAGTGCGTCGTGGGGGTTGGGCGAGCGTTAGCCCATAAACTGCTTGTGCTCCAGCTGCAAGCGCGGCGGCTGCACAAGCGCGCAGGGTTGCGCCTGTGGTGTAAACATCATCAATCAGTAACAAACGTTGGTTTGCCACGGCTGGCGTTGCATGGAAAGCGCCTTCGACATTGCTCTGGCGTTCACTGGGTGCCAGACCCACTTGCTGACGAGTTTCGCGACTGCGCTCTATCCAGGTGGGTTGCATATCCAAATGCTGGAAGTTGCTAAAGTTCTCTGCCAACAATTCAGCTTGGTTATAGCCACGCTCTTCTTTGCGTTGTGAATGTAAAGGTATGGGGACAACGGCTGTGATCGGCTCTGGTAAGTTGCTCCAGGGTTCCATGGCATAGACAGCACTTAAGTAACGCGCCAGCAATGGGGCTAGTTCTGGACGGGCTTGGTACTTGAGTTCGTGGATCGCTTGGCGTAGGGGGTGGAGATGCAGCGCGGCGGCGCGCGTGAGCGTTAGCGGATCTTGTGGATGGCGCGCACAGTCGGCACAACGAAGGGTTGCTTTTAGTTGGGGGCGACCACAGCGGGTGCATTGAGGCAGCGGCACAGGCTCTACTTCCTGCGCGCACTGGGGGCAGAAACTTTCGCCCAGCCGTCCACATCCGGCACAGAGGGGTGGAAAGAAGAGATGTAAGCTCAGATTGGCTACTTGATCGGCTACTTGGCGCAGCCGAACCAACAACTCTTGCCCCATATCCTCTGTCTCTGTGGGTGGTTTTTATGGGCTATTCCTATGGACACCGTCTATCCGCTAGCCAAGTACCTGCAAGCATCTCGCCGGTTTGATCGCATTTGCTCGATAGTTGCGGCGAGAATGAACTTTACGCAATGCACGTTAGACTGCAAACTTTAGGAGGGGAACCAAGTCTGAAAGAGGTCATTGATAAAGGTACGTAGATCGTCGCCCAAAATTAGCAGAATCGAGAGAAGTACAATGGCAAACAGGATAATGATCAAGGCAAATTCAATAAAGCTCTGACCACTACGGTTGGATGGGAGTCGGGACATGGACAACTTGCTCCTTTCCTTATCAATAAACAGCAGAATCAGTAAATAGCAGAATCAGTAAATAGCAGAATCAGTAAGCAACAGGACTCTTTGCCCAATTGTCAACAGAACCCACCAAAAAAGCAAGTTGTCTTATGCTCAGACAATGCCAAGAAATTCTATACAGGAAGAACACTTCAAGGTCTGTCGCGCGATTATGACAATCTGTTTGTTCAACATGGGCGAGGGTGCTATACTAGCACTGTGAATAATCTAGCATAGTCTCTCGCCGCAACGCTGCGCCCCAGCGTGAAGCATGTCGCAACGTTGTATGTCGTCTGGTTTTTATGTCTAGCAGAAGTAAGTGCGCGTGTTATGTATGGAGTGTGGGGCAGGGTCAACCGGATCGAGGTGCCCAAAACTGGGAGGTGGCATGTGGATGATGCAGTAAAAATGTACGAGTTGCAAAGAGTTGATTTGACTTGGCAGAAAATTAGCAAGCGTTTACAGCAGCTCCAGAAGTTACTCGGTGAAAGCGACGAATTACGCAATGCGCGTGAGCAGGTCGCACAGATCGACAGCGAGCTTCATGCTTGGCATGGTAAACAGCAAAATGCTGAGTTGGAGGACAAGTCGCTTGCAGAACGTATCAAGGATACCGAAGCTCGATTGATGAGTGGTAGTATTCACAACCCCAAGGAATTAGAAGCACTGCAACAGAGCCTTGATGCCCTTCATCGCCAACGTGAGTTGGTGGAAGAGGCGGGGGTAGAGGCTATGGCACAAGCAGAAACTTTGGCAGGAGAACTCTCCGCCCACCAAAGCACATTGGCTTCGGTAGAAACTGGCTGGAATGGTAACCAAACTGAATTGCGCCAAGAGGAACTTAAGCTCAAGCAGAATACACTTTTGCTCAAGCGCAAGCGCGAGCAAGTGCTTGCGGGGATGAGCGAGACGACCCGCGAGCGCTATGAGACGATGCGCAAGCGCAAGGCTGGAATTGCAGTGGCTGTGGTGCAAAATGGTACATGTAGCGCCTGCCATGTTTCAATCCCTACTGGGGTAATTAACGGGCTGAGCGCGGCAACGAATCTGGTTGTTTGTCCAAGTTGCGGTCGCTATCTAGCGTCACCGCAAAAGTGAACTTTGCACGCGTCTCTAATTTTACTCTAATTTAGCCCCCTAGCTTTATAGGGTAGGTTTAGGTAAATGCTTCCAGGGGAGAATCTTCTCGTATAGGTTTTGTTAGAGCCGTCCATAGAGCAAGAGGACGTTTCATTACGTTTGCAGAGGGTGTAAAGCTGACTGTGTAACTTCACATAGAATAGACTGAGGAGGCAATCGGTGACAGAACGTAGCGAAACGGTTAGCTCTGAACGCATCGTCCTCGCCCAGCGACTGCTGGGCATGGTCAACAGCAGTTGGATGTCGCAAGCAACCTATGTTGCAGCCCAGTTGCGCATTCCGGACCTCCTCATTAATGGGCCGAGAACGGCAGAAGAACTTGCCACGGCCACTGACAGCCACGCTCCCTCGCTGCGGCGCCTCTTACGCGCTCTAACGACAATTGAAATCTGTCACGAGCACGAGGATGGCTCCTTTGCTCTCTTGCCGATGGGAGAACTGCTCAGTAGTGAGGCGGCCAACTCAGTGCGCGCCTGGACAATCCTGATGGGAGGCTACAATTGGCCGGTGTGGGGCAATCTCCTGTATAGTGTACAG
>JBBQIG010000534.1:0-4157 GCA_038324715.1 Anaerolineae bacterium
TTCATAAAGATTCAAGTTATAGACATAGGTGGAATAGAGCGGCCCACCTTTTGTCAAAATAAAAGGTGGCAAAAAGTATTGGAAGGTGAAGATCAGGCCCGTGACCAAATTAAAAAAGATCGTGGGGGAGAGCATGGGGAGTGTAATGCTTCTGAACTCCCGCCATTGGTTCGCGCCATCAATCTTCGCTGCATCGTACAGTTCTGGAGAGATACCTTGCA
This sequence comes from Anaerolineae bacterium, assembly GCA_038324715.1. Taxonomy (GTDB): domain Bacteria; phylum Chloroflexota; class Anaerolineae; order Caldilineales; family Caldilineaceae; genus QEUY01. Next base: position 222 of record JBBQIG010000534.1, read on the forward strand.
AACCTGCCAAAAAGATCACCATCGCAGGGCCGATACTCCACAAGTTGAGTACCGCCAACGAAGGCAACGCCGTACTTGGCTCTGCCAGCCAGCGCAGTGTGGGCAAACCTAGTTGCACCAATGTTGCATTCACCAGCCCGAACTCTGGATTGAGCAACCATCCCCAAATAAAGACCATTGCAATGCCAGGGACAATGGTAGGCAGATAAAAAGCAGTGCGGAAGAAACGGATGCCAGACAATTTCTGGTTGAGCAACAAGGCGGCAGCGAGGCTGCCTATCAGAGTCAAGGGCAATGACATTGCCGCATAGAGGAAGGTGATCCAAAGTGAATGTAGCACCCGCAAATAGGCTTCGGTGAACATGTCACGATAGTTGCGTAGACCAACAAAGGTGGGATCCTTTAAAAGGGGATAATCTGTGAGGCTGAGATAGAAAGAGGCGATCATTGGGCCAAAGGTCCAAATGACCAAGCCAAGAATCACGGGCATAATAAAAAGATAACCCGCAATGGTATCTCGCCAAAAAGCCTTACTGCGCCGGCGGGGCGGTGTCAGGCTGCGAACTTGTGTACTCATCTTTTCCTCATTGCTAAAGCCATAAAGTGAAAGTAGATCGTACAAGCAACTTCTCCGCCTGTACGATCTACTTTTCAAACAAGCCTACAAAAGACTATTGTGCAGCTCGATCCAAACAAGCTTGGATTTCTGCATCCACGCCTGGGAAGACCTCGGCAGCGGTTGCCTGACCACGAATCACCTGCTCCAATGCGCCTCGAATGGCGGCATTGACTTGACCCGTGTAGAGGCTACCACATTCCACGGGATAGTTACGTGGAAGAATGCCGTACTCTTGACCCCCGATAAAGGCTTCTTGGTAGTTTGCGGGTGGTGGTTCCAATTGTTCAAAGATGTCGCTTTCAGCCATTGAGCGCAACAGTGGCATGGCGCGATAGGTAAGAGCCAACTGTTCTTGACCTTCTTCGGTAATAATGCTCTTCACGAAATCCCAAGCTTCTTGGGGATGTTCGGTGTCTGCGCTAACAGCAAAGCCAAAGGTACCCATACCCGTGAAGCGACCTTCTGGGTGGCTTGGGATCACTTGCACATCCCAGTTGAATGCACCTGGCTCAATACCATCGCGGAAGATACCAGCAAAAATGGGGATGCTCAACCAGGTGGCACAGCGTTGGTTGATAAAGCAGTTGCCACCCAAATCACTACCCAAGGGGATTGCCACATCGTGCTCGGTCCACAAATCTGCATAGGCTTGCAGACCTGCAATAGCCTCTTCAGAGCTCAAGGTGGATTGGGTACCATCCTCGCTCAGCACATCGCCGCCATAACCACGGATCCACGGCACGACAAGGGCCCACCAGTCAAAGCCACCGGCAGAAGCGCCGTCAGCGCCGATGCCGAGACACTGGACGCCTTCATTGGCCTCTTGAACAGTCTTGCACTGCTCAATAAATTCGTCCCATGTCCAGTCAGCCGAAGGTGGTTCTAAACCTGCGTTCTCCCACATGTCTGCGTTATAGTAGACCTGGACATTGTCCAAGGAGAGAGGGATCATGTAGAGACCTGGATTGCCTTCAACACGCCCCAAGCCCAAAATGCTATCATAGACGTCCGAAATATCGATTTCGTCATCTACATCAGCCAAGGGTTGCATATCCAACAACACACCGGCATCGACAAAGGGAGCGGTGTAGATGTCGGCAGTCAACATCACATCCGGCAGGTTGCCTGCGGCAGCCATTGTGAAGACCTTGTCGGCGTAATCATCTGCGCCAAACTCAACGGCAACCTCAACATTTGGATACTTCTCCTCGAACTTCTCTACCATCAGGTTATTGGCAGCCGTTGCATGGTCGCCACTGCTGGTATAGAAGCGCAGAGTCCAGTCGTCACTGGCAGGCGCTTCTGCACCGGCGCCAGCATCAGTCGTGGTAGCAGGCGCACCTGCTGGTACGGCACAAGCCGACAATACCAGCGTCAGGATACCTGAAGCGACTAAGCCCAATCGGGCGCGTTGTATCTGCTTACGCAATCCCATACTCTTTTCTCCTCAATTCCTTTGAATTCACTGAGCAAAACAACGTTGGTAAAACGTGTGGGGGTTAACGGGTACGGCTGGTTGTTAAACAGCCTATGACAAACAAGATGAAATCCAGGTGAGCCAGGCACAGCCAAAACAAGGGAGCTACTACAAAGCCAAGTACGTTTGTCTACACAGCGAGTTATCTATACTGTGAGTGGATTCACGCTTATATTCACTGTGACACTCAACGCAGTTGGCAACGACTTCACTTGGCATACAAAATAGAGTCTCGATCTGGAGAAAATAGCTTTAGCAGTTCATCGAACTATAACGTCTAAGTGCCTTGCAAAAGCTTTTTTGAAACTGCTGAATTTATCGAGACGGCACTTATGAAAATAGCATAAGCGTAAGCAGTTGTCAATTGGAGGAGAGAGAAAAAACCGAGAGAAAATGGCAGGTATATTTCTGCTTCTGCTAATTCGGCGGCTTGTCCAAAAGGGCTTCTACCGCAGCATATTCGTGGATCAAACGCGGGGCATAATCGGATATCAACGACTGCACGCGATGATAGTCAGTGGAAATAGTCAGTGGAGCATACAATCAGACCGACATGGTGATGCTTGTGCAGTCGCCATACAAGTTCAGGATCATCAAAGCTACTTGTATCAGGCCACTCTTGGCGCGTGAGCGAAACCAATAGCCCCGCATACTCTTGGTGCGGCACAGGCGGTGCATACATCTCACCACGCACCTGGGCAACCTCCAATTTGGCCCACTCAATCCACAGGTTAGCGCCACTTCCCTCTTCCACCAGACCTTCAAAAACAGGTGTAGAGCGTGCCGACGCACACCCACTTGCCCCTTTATTCTACCAACTCCATTTCCATCTTGGAAACGCTCGGCTAACAGACTGTTTTGGTAAGGCATTTGCTCTTCGTATTTGCCAAAGATCCACTTGACGCCAGCTCGAGACTCAGGTAAAGTTATCGGGTCGCACCCATTCCGCTGGAGTGGGCTAAACTGCAATCAGCGGCCTTTAAAGGAGGAAATAGTACCATGTCAGTACATCGCCCTATTGTTATCTTTAGGGAACGCTGCCGCACCACGTAGTAAGCGCCTTCTGCATTTCAACCACAAGTGAATAGCATTTGTGCCGCTATGCATGGCTTGCGGCCACAGGGTTCCCACAAGCCTGTGGTGGTTTTGGCGCGCCAACTCTGCGTCTATGAATCTCTGCGTCTATAAATCACAGCAAGACTCATGCTACCCAGGCTTCCTTGGTACCTATTTCAACATAGAACCCATAACAGGAGCCTACTTTGTTGCGGTTGAATGCTTATCGACTCTACTTGCTGATGGGAGCGGCTGCCGCTCTCTTCAGCAGCATGATCTTTACGGGACTAACGCTTTACTATATTCAGATTGTGGGTATGAATCCACTCCAACTGGTGCTGGTTGGCACAGTGTTAGAGGGAACAATTCTGCTCTTTGAAGTACCGACGGGCGTGCTTGCCGACACCTATAGCCGGCGTCTCTCCGTCATCATCGGCTTTGCGCTCATCGGGGTCTGCTATCTCTTTCAGGGGTCACTGCCGATCTTTGGCATTATCATCCTGGCAGAGATGGTGCGCGGGTTGGGTGAAACTTTCCTGAGTGGTGCGGAAAGTGCATGGATTGCCGATGAGATTGGCGAAGAACGGGTGGGGCTTGCCTATCTGCGCCATAGCCAAATGAGCCGCATTGGCGCTTTGGCTGGCATTGCGATTGGCACAGCCCTGGCGACTCTCCATTTGCAATTGCCGATTCTGTTGGGTGGCACACTGCTAATCGGCCTCAGCCTCTTTCTGCTGGTTGCCATGCCCGAAACTGGCTTTCACCCATCTCCACGTCCCAGCGG
>JBBQIG010000535.1:0-4151 GCA_038324715.1 Anaerolineae bacterium
CGTGCGCTTTTGACTGGCGAAGCCTTTACACTGGCGATTCCATCCGATGAAAGCACTGTGCGTGAAATTGAGCGGGCATTGGGTGAAAGCCTAGAGCGTCGCCGTTTGCCAGACTTTGACTATGGTTCCTTTGTGCCAGAGAAGCAACCCACAGTTTATCCCTCGTCGCCGACACGTGGCAGATACAATTCACGTTCCAGCGCCAACCGTGGGCCGTCACAGTCACGCCAACCTTCCTATTCCAATACACGTCAATCGTCATCCGGCAACGGGGCTTCTGGCGAAGGGAATAACGGTGCGAGCAATGGCAACAGCGGAACTAACCGTCGCCGCCCTGCAGGGCGTTACCTCCAACGGTAACAAACGGTATAGACCGTAAATTACAAGTAGACAATTAGGTATATAAAATGCCAGAGGAGAAGATTTCCTCTGGCATTTTTGCTTCTTTCAACCTGTATAAACTAGATTTATCTCTTCACATCTACTTCACATTTGCTTCATATTTACCGATTTTCACCCTTTTATTCGACACATTTTGCGCAAAGCACCTTGCTCAGTTTGTAGATTTCGCAAATATCAGATGTATAATGGCTTTTAGAAGGGACAGTGTGCCAGGGAAGGTTCTGTCGCTTACGTGGCAAAAAAGCCCATTCGCCATCATCGTAAGCAAATCTGTGGCGCACCTATCCATCGCATCAACCTATCCGTTATTAGTGGAAACACCTCGTACTTTGTGTGCAGTTGGACGGCGTATCCATTGCCGGAACCTGCCAAAACTCTAGCGACAACTGAATGTTACTGTTGCCAGCCCTCTGTGTTTAGATAAAGTTTGCACGCAGAACACAGTGCGTGCCACCACCGCAAAGTTTCTTCTATCATAATTTCGATGTAAAACGCTTTTACTACACCGATAGAAACTGACTCATCGTTATCGACATTGATACCAATATAATATAAGTTGAGGGAATGTGTACCGACGTAAGCTGAATCGAGCCTGGGAAACACTGCGGACGCTGCCAATGCCGGCTATTGCGTCCGACCGTCTGGTCGAATTACATAACGACCTTGCCTATTATGACACGGTGATTGCTGCACAGATGCGTGAATATTTACGCGGGAATAGCATCAATCGCAACAAACTTGCTATAGACAGTGAACTTGAAGAAGGATTACGCTCATTTAAAGCTGAAACTTCGGCAGAAGTAGAATGCCGGCGCGAACTGTTGCGCTACAAACGCCGTGTGGATGATGTAGTTCGAGAACTACTCCGCATCAGCGACGAGCGCGTCGTTGCCAAATAAGTTTTCGGGGCAAAGTTCAGTACCTGTAAAGGCTTACTGACGAACAAGCTCACTGACTACATCAGAAACAAAGTCGCAAACAAACAAATCCACGCAAGCCTGTACACAGTAGAGGTTGCATTTCTGTAGCAACCATACAAGTCATCTCACAGGTCAATGAGATTGTTTAAGGCACCCACGTTTCGTTAGCAGGGTCATTCAACAAGCGGCCCTCTATACTTGAAGCAACCCACAACATGGTCATCCACCATGCCGACGCTTTGCATAAACGCGTAGCAGATGGTTGGCCCCACAAAGGTAAACCCAGCCTTCTTGAGCGCTTTCGACATCGCGTGCGCTTCAACCGTATCATTGGGTATGTTGCCATGTGTCAGCGGAACGCGGGGCAACAGTGTCTCATGCCCCACAAATTGCCAGATCCAATCACTAAAGCTGCCCGTCTTCTCGACCAGGCGCAGATAGGCCCGCGCATTCTGCACAGTGCCCGCGACCTTTAACTTATTCCGCACAATGCCCGCATCTTGCAAGAGCGCGCCGATTTTGGCATCATCATAATTGGCAATACTTTCCACATCAAAGTTATCAAAGGCAGCACGAAAATTTTCGCGCTTATGCAGAATGGTACGCCACGAAAGTCCCGCTTGAAAACCCTCAAGCATCAACCGCTCAAACAACTCGCGCTCATCAAACGTGGGCACGCCCCACTCAGTATCATGGTACACGCACATCAATTGATCATCACCCGCCCAAAAACAGCGTGCTACAGCTTCGGCAGACATAGTTGTAGAGATTGCTCCTTGCAACACCAAGAACTTGCTCTGAAAAACTGGAAACGGCTACAAATGCCCAGGATCGACCCTTGGTCTACCAAAAGCGACTCTAATTCGGCGACCAGCTTTCCTGATAGTCTTCAATGTATTGTCTAAGCGGTATCGGGGCTCGCCCCAATAAATGTTGGGTATCGCGGGTAATTCTTGCCGCCCAGCCGAGGTGAGCCGTCGTGTAGATCCCACTCATAACCGCAATAAAGGGAAAAGCAACCCCTTGGGCACGCTGTCGTCCAATAAACTGGAGCAAAGACGGCTCGCGATAGGTGATCTTGCGGCCCAAGATTTCAGAAAAGAGATCCGCTACCTGGTAATAACTAAGTGCTTCACTGCCAGTCAACTCATACGCCTGTTTGGCGTGTCCATCTTCAGTCAAGGCAAGCGTCGCCACGGCAGCAATATCGCGCACATCAATAAAACTTGTCTTTCCCTTGCCCGCTGGCACAAAGAGTTCGTTGCGTTCTCTAATCTCTTGGCGATGCGTGGTACTGAGGTTCTGCATGAAGAAGCTAGCGCGCAGAAAGGTATAGTCCAACCCAGAGGCCAAAATTGCTTGCTCAATTTTGTAGTGGGGAACGACCCAATTTTTCTCCACCCCAATCAGCGACAGAAAGACAATGTGGCGCACACCAGCCCGTTTTGCCACATCAATGAGTGGCGCAATGTAACGCTTTACATCAGAGATCGCAGGTGGACGCATGAGAAACAGACGCTCAATGTCAGCACAGGCAGGTTCAAAGGTATCCGGTTTGTAATAATCTAAAGTCACCGCTTCTATCTCAGTGCCGAAGTGCCGGGTGATGGCGGCTACATCTGTGCTAGTCGCGCGCACAGGATGACCATTCTTTTGCAACAGCTTGACGACTTCGGCGCCCACATTGCCGGTTGCGCCCGTAACCAACACCTTTGCAGACATGTTTCTTTTCTTCCCTCCATTACTCTTCCCGCCACTACTTGCGCTTACCCACACCCTCGGCAACAGGCAACGGCAGATCACGCATCGTCAAATCCACCACAGCCTCGCGACGTTGCACTAGGTGCGCCACACCCTCACGCAGCCAGATCACAGCAGGCTTGCGTGCGCCATTGTAATTACTCCCCATGTTAATGTGATAGGCCCCGCTGGCAGGCACAGCCACCAGTTCACCCGCGGCTATCTCTGGCAACGGCAATTCCTCAATCAGCACATCGCCACTTTCACAATAAGGGCCTGCCAGCCAAGCAGGGCCAAGAATGGGTCGATCTGGATTGCTCACGGGCAGAGCAGAATAACGCGCACCATAGAGCGCCGGGCGTGGATTATCCGCCATGCCCCCGTCAATCAGCAACCAGCGGCGATGGGGCGTTTGTTTGACCGCACCCACTTGGTAGAGCGCAACACCCGCCTGTGCAACCAAACTGCGTCCAGGCTCCACCTGAAGTCTAGGCAGTGGCAGACCGCGCTGCTGACAGCCATCGACCAACCGTTGGGCAATAAACGCCACATAGGTTTCGATGGAAGGTTGGGGCAACTCATCCTCATGATAGGCTACGCCCCAGCCGCCGCCGGGGGAGATCACCTTGGGCAGCCAACCATGGTGCTGATGCAGGGTCTGCACCAAGTCGAGCACCGTATCAATGCCAGGGCCAATCGGTGTGGGATCGAAAAATTGAGATCCCTGGTGAAAATGGAAGCCCATCACCGGCAGATTCTGCTGTTGAGCAAGCGCCACCGCCGCAATTGCTTCGTCGGTGCTAAAGCCAAATTTCGAATCATGTTGACCCGTCTGTCGATAGACATGGGTCTCCACCGCCACCCCAGGTCGTACCCGCAGCCAAAGTTCTGGCAGCGTAACACCCCCGGCAGCCATCGTAGCCAAGCGTGCAAATTCAGTGGGATTATCCACCACAATCACTCCGGCGTACTTCACCGCCGTGGTTAAGTCTTCAATGCTCTTATTGACTCCATGCACCAAAATTTGGTGAGGTTTAAGACCCGCAGTGACGGCAACATACAACTCGCCCGCGCCCGTGCAATCGAGCC